>DASSIL010000277.1:0-3938 GCA_035691925.1 Gemmatimonadales bacterium | reverse complement strand
TCGATGTGGCTCTGCGTGTAGGTCCGGCGTGGAATCGCGAGCCGCACCAGCTCCATCGCCGCCGGAGTTTCGGTGCCGTCGGCCGCGGGTTTCCCGAACATCACCGAGCCGATTTCCACCCCGCGCACACCCCCGGCCCGGTACAGCTCCACGCACAGCGACTGGGCCGGGTACTGGGACGGCGGAATGTGCGGCAGCAGCGCCCTGGCATCGAGGTACACGGCATGACCACCCGGCGGCTGCACAACCGGGACCCCGACGGCCTCCGCCCGCTCGGCGAGATACGCCGTCGAGCGCAGGCGATAGCGCAGGTACTCCTCGTCGAGCACTTCCTCGAGCCCGGTCGCCACTGCCTCGAGATCGTAGCCCGCGAGCCCGCCGTAGGTCGGGAATCCCTCGGTGAGAATCAGCAGGTTGCGGCACCGCGCGGCGACGTCGGGATCGTTCATCGCGAGAAACCCGCCGATGTTGGCGAGCCCGTCCTTCTTGGCCGACATCGTGCACCCGTCCGCCTGGTGAAACATCTCGCGCGCGATCCGCGTGACCGGCCAATCGGCGTAGCCCGGCTCGCGCAGCTTGATGAAGTAGGCGTTTTCGGCGAAGCGACAGGCGTCCAGGTAGAGCGGCAGGTGATAGCGGTCGCACAGCGCGCGCACCGCCTTGAGATTCTCGAGACTGACCGGCTGGCCGCCGCCGGAGTTGTTGGTGACGGTGACCATGACGAACGGGATCCGCCGCACGCCGACCTCCGCGATCGTGCGCTCGAGCGCCGCCAGGTCGATGTTGCCCTTGAACGGATGGCGGTTTGCCGGCTCCCGCCCCTCCGGGATGACGAGATCCCGCGCCTCGGCACCGCAATATTCGATGTTGGCGCGCGTCGTATCGAAGTGGGTGTTGTTGGGGACCACCTGCCCCGGTTGGACCAGCGTCGCGAACAGAATACGCTCGGCGGCCCGGCCCTGATGCGTCGGGATGACCTCCTGCAGGCCCGTGATGTCGCCGACGACCGCCTGGAACCGGTAGAAGCTGCGGCTCCCCGCGTACGACTCGTCGGCGTCCAGCATCGCCGCCCACTGGCGCGAGGACATCGCCCCCGTGCCGGAGTCGGTCAGGAGATCGATCAGGACGTCGTCGGCGTGCAATCCGAAGAGGTTGTAACCCGCGCGCTCGAGCGCCGCTTCCCGCGCTTCTGGCGCAATCGACCGGATCGCCTGTGTGGCATGGATCCGGAAGGGCTCGATGATCGTCTTGAAGGAAATGGGCGCCTCTCGGTCCGTGGCGCCTCCAACCTAACGGCGGTTCTTGAAGAAACTCTGAAGCAGCCGACCGCAGGCCGCGGACTCGACGCCCCCGATCACCTCGACCCGGTGGTTCAGGCGCGGATGGCGGACCAGGTCCCCCACGCTCCCCGCCATCCCCGCCTTGTCATCATAGGCGCCGAACACCAGGCGCCCGACCTTCGCGAGCACGATCGCGCCGGCGCATTGGGCGCACGGCTCGAGGGTGACGTAGAGCGTCGCGTCGGTCAGCCGATCAGCGCCGCGGGCCGCCAGGGCCCGCTGCAGCACCAGCAGCTCGGCGTGGGCGGTGGGATCGTGCCGCGCTTCGGTCTCATTGTGCGCGGCGGCGATCACCCGGCCGTCCTGCATCACGACGGCGCCGACGGGAACTTCATGCACATCGGCGGCGCGGGCTGCTTCGAGCAACGCAGCCTGCATCCCCGTCTGATCGCTCAACGACGGCTCCGCTGCCCCGCCCCCCCTGCCGCGCCCTTCGGCTCAGCCGCCTCGCGCTTCTCCGACGCCGGCACCCGCTCGAAGACGAGATTGGCACCGTCCTTCGAACGGTCGACCTGCACCGTATCGCCTTCCGCGTACTCCCCTTCGAGTACCGCCATCGCGAGCGGGTTCTGCAGCAGCCGCTGGATGGCGCGCTTCAGCGGCCGGGCGCCGTAGACAGGGTCATAGCCCTCCGTGGCGATTACCGAGCGCGCCGCCGGCGTCACGTCGAGCGTGAGCTTCCGGTCGCGCATCAGGTTGGCCACCCGCACGATTTGCAGATCGACGATGCGTTGGATCTCCTCCTGACCGAGCGGCCGGAAGATGATCACGTCGTCGACGCGGTTCAGAAACTCCGGCTTGAAGCTCTGGCGCAGGAGTTCGAGCACCTTCGTCTCGACCTGCTCCCAGTTCGAGGTGCCGTGCTCCAGGATATAGGTGGAGCCGATGTTCGAGGTCATGATCAGGACGGTGTTGCGGAAATCCACCGTCCGGCCCTGCGAGTCGGTCAAGCGCCCGTCGTCGAGGATCTGCAGCAGCACATTGAAAACGTCGGGGTGCGCCTTTTCGATCTCGTCGAACAGCACGACGGCATAGGGCCGCCGCCGGATCGCTTCGGTGAGCTGGCCGCCCTCCTCGTAGCCAACATATCCCGGCGGCGCGCCGATCATGCGCGCCACCGCATGCTTCTCCATGTACTCCGACATGTCGAGCCGGACGAGCGCCTTCTCGTCGTCGAACAGAAACTCGGCGAGGGCACGCGCCGTTTCGGTCTTGCCGACCCCTGTGGGCCCGAGAAAGATGAACGAGCCCGTCGGGCGATGGGGATCCTGCAGCCCGGCGCGCGCGCGGCGCACGGCATTGGCCACCGCCGCCAGCGCCTCCGGCTGCCCCACCACCCGGGCGCCCAGCTCTCCCTCGAGACGCGTGAGCCGCTCGCGCTCCGACTCGAGCATCTTCGTGACGGGGATCCCGGTCCACTTCGCCACGATCTCGGCGATATCCTCGGAGTCGACCTCCTCCTTCAGGTACTTCGCCTGCTTCTGGATCTCGCCCAGACGCTTCTCCGTCACGGCGATTTCCTTCTCGAGCGCCGGGATGCGGCCGTAGCTGATCTCGGCGGCCTTCTGCAGATCACCGCGTCGCGTGGCGTGGTCGGCTTCCATGCGCAGCTGCTCGAGCTCCGCTTTCTTTCCCTGGAGGCCCGAGATGGCTTCCTTTTCGGCCTGCCACTGGGCCTTCATCCCGCTGGAGCGCTCGCGCAGCGCCGCCAGGTCCTGCTCGACTTTGGCGAGCCGCTCGCGCGACGCCTTGTCTTTCTCTTTGGCGAGGGCGGCCTTCTCGATTTCCAGCTGCACGATGCGCCGCTCCACCTCGTCGATTTCCTGGGGGAGCGAATCGATCTCGATCCGCAGCCGGCTCGCCGCCTCGTCGACCAGGTCGATCGCCTTGTCGGGGAGGAAGCGGTCGCCGATGTACCGCGCCGACAGCGTCGCCGCCGCCACGAGCGCGTTGTCGGTGATGCGCACGCCGTGGTGCACCTCGTACCGCTCCTTGAGACCACGGAGAATCGCAATCGTGTCCTCGACCGAGGGCTCGCCTACGAACACGGGCTGGAAGCGCCGCTCGAGCGCCGCGTCCTTCTCGATGTGCTTGCGGTACTCGGCGAGCGTGGTCGCGCCGATGCAGTGCAGCTCGCCGCGGGCCAGCATCGGCTTGAGCATGTTGCCGGCGTCCATCGCGCCCTCGGCCGCGCCTGCACCGACGATCGTGTGCAGCTCGTCGATGAAGAGGACGATCTGGCCCGCCGCCGCCTGGATCTCCTCGAGCACGGCCTTCAGCCGCTCCTCGAACTCGCCGCGGTACTTCGAGCCGGCGAGCAGGCCCCCGATGTCGAGCGCCCAGACGCGCTTCCCCTTCAGCGACTCGGGGACGTCGCCGGCGACGATCCGCTGCGCGAGCCCCTCGACGATCGCCGTCTTCCCGACACCCGGCTCGCCGATCAGTACGGGATTGTTCTTCGTCCGGCGGCTGAGGATCTGGATCACGCGCCTGATCTCCTCGTCGCGGCCGATGACGGGATCGAGCTTCCCGTCGTCGGCGGCCTGCGTCAGGTCGCGGCCGAACTTCTCGAGCGCGCGGTAGGTGCCTTCCGGATCC
>DASSIL010000276.1:0-10252 GCA_035691925.1 Gemmatimonadales bacterium | reverse complement strand
GGCACGGACCGCTTTCTCCCCGGCGTGGTAGTAAGGAGCACGTCCCTCGGGGCGACCCCACGAGGATTACATACATGCAGGTATTCGCCACCAGCCAGACGCCTGTGACGCTCGAGCTCGAGCCTCGCCCCGCGGCGCGCTCGCTCGTCGTCGTGTCCAACCGGTTGCCGTTCGTCGCCGAGCGCGGTCCCGACGGCATCGTGTTCACCCGTTCCTCGGGAGGCCTCGTCGCCGCCCTCGACCCGGTGCTCTCCACCCGGGGGGGCGTGTGGATCGGCTGGCCCGGCCTGGAGCAGGAGCCCGGTGAGCCGGCCGAGGCCCTGGTCCCGCCGCCGGGTCAGCGCGTCCGCTACCGTCCCGTCCCGCTCACGGGGCGCGAAATCACCGCCTACTACGGCGGCTTCTCGAACCGCACCCTCTGGCCCCTGTTTCACTACTCCATCGGTCGCGCGCGCATCGACGCGCGCACCTGGTCGGCCTACGAGCAGGTGAATCAACGCTTCGCGCGCGCCGTGGCGGACGAGAGCACCGACGAGCACCAGGTCTGGATCCACGATTACCACCTCGTGCGGGTGCCGCATTACCTGCGCCGCATCGCCCCGCGGCGCCGCAGCGCCTTCTTCCTGCACGTCCCCTTCCCGGCCTACGACGTCTTCCGCATCCTGCCGTGGTGCCGCCAGCTGTTGCGCGGGATGTTGTCGGCCGATCTCGTCGGCCTGCACGTCGGGGCGTACGTACAGCACCTCCTCACCTGCGCCGAGCGGTTGCTCGGCTGCGACGTCGACCGCGCGGCGGAGACGGTGCACTTCGAGGGCCGCGAGGTGACGGTGCAGGCACACCCCATCGGCATCGACCCGGGGTACGTCGAAGGCCTGGCGCGCAGCGCGGGCCCGCGCACGCGAGGCCCGGACGATCCGGCGCAGGTGATCGGCGTCGATCGCCTCGACTACACCAAGGGAATTCCGCAACGCTTCCTGGCGGTCGAGCGGTTTCTCGAGAGCCACCCCGAATTCCAGGGGCGCTTCGTGTTCACCCAGCTGCTCGTGCCGTCGCGCGAGCGGGTGCGCGAATACCGCGACCTGAAGCGCGAGCTCGACGAGATCGTGGGCCGCGTCAACGGCCGCTTCTCCGACACCGGGTGGTCGCCGATCCGCTATCTGGTGCGCAGCCTCTCGCCGGCGGAGCTCGGAGCGCTGTACCGCCACGCGGACGTCGCCCTCGTCACGCCGCTGCGCGACGGCATGAACCTCGTCGCCAAGGAGTATGTCGCCGCCCAGGTCGACGACCCGGGCGTGTTGGTGCTCTCGGAGCTCGCGGGCGCGGCCGAAGAGCTGCAGGAAGCGCTGCTCGTCAACCCGTACGACGTCGACGCGGTCGCCGAGGCGCTGCATCGCTCCCTGACGATGGCGCCGGACGAACGCGACGCCCGCATGACGGCGCTGCGCGACCGCGTGCGCGAGCACTCGGTGGAGGTCTGGGTGACGCGATTCCTGCAGTCCGCCGAGACGGCCGCGAACCGCCCCCGGACCGTGGCGCCGCTCGACCGCCTGCGCCGGCGCCTGCAGCCGTGGCTCGCCTCCCGCCCGACCGTCGCGCTGTTCTTCGACTACGACGGCACCCTGACCCCGCTGCGCGACCGACCCGAGGACGCGCGGCTCCCCGACGCGACGCGCCAGGCGCTCGAGACCGCCGCGCGCACGCCCAACCTCGATACGGTGATCGTCTCGGGACGCGCGCTGGCCGACGTGAAGCGGCTGGTCGGAGTCACCGGATTGACCTACATCGGCAACCACGGATTCGAGATCGAAGGACCGGGCATCGCCTTTCGCCACCCCGAGATCGCCCGCTACGCGAGCGCCGTCGAAACGGCGACGCACGAGCTCGAGCGGCTGGGAATCCCCGGCGCCCGGGTGGAGAACAAGGGCGCGACGCTCTCCTTTCACTTCCGGCTCGTCCCTGAGCCGCGACGCAGAGCCGCGATCCGGCGGGCCCGTGCCGTCATTCAGCGCCGCGACCTCCGCCCCTTGCTCGGTCAGCAGGTCATCGAAGGCCGTCCCCCGGTGCCGTGGGACAAGGGGCATGCGGTGCTCTACGTGCTGGTGCAGCGCCACGGCGCCGACTGGCCGGCGCACGTACGGGCGCTCTACGTCGGGGACGACGCCACCGACGAGGATGCGTTCCGCTCACTGCACGGGATGGGGCGCTCGATCTGCGTCGGCGCGGCCTGGGACGGTGCGACACAGGCCGACTACGCCCTCCCCGACCCCGATGCGGTCGGCCAGCTGTTGCGCTGGCTTGCGGCGGGAGCGTTCGCCGGGCGCACGCCGTGAGTCAGGCGCCGATCAGCGACTACGGAGTGATCGGCGACCAGCATACCGCCGCCCTCGTCGGACCCGACGGCGGAATCGACTGGTGCTGCGCGCCGCGGTTCGACTCCCCCAGCCTGTTCGGCGCACTGCTCGACGAGGCGCACGGCGGCACCTGGCGCATCGCACCGCTGGGCGCGTCCACCACCGAGCAACGCTATCTCCCCGGCACCAACATCCTGGTGACGACGTTCCGATTGGCAGCGGGCGGCGTGGTCGAGGTTACCGACTTGATGCCGATCGGCCCCGCGCGCCGCCACGGCACCGAGGTGCTGCGCCGCGTGCGCTGCACCCGCGGCACCGCCGAGATCGGCGTCCGGTTCGAGCCGCGCTTCGACTACGCGCAACGGCCCCCCCAGCTGCATCGTCGCGCCGGCGGAGTGCTCGCGACCGACGAGGACGACGACGTCGCGACGATCGCCTCGGCGCGCGAGGTCACCTGGGAAATCGGCGACGGGCGCGCCGAGGCCCGGCTGTCCCTCGGGGCCGGCGACCTCACCTGGTTCGTCGTGCGTTTCGACGACGATGACGTGCATCCCGTCGATGCCTACCACCCTCAGGAGAAACTCGACGCGACCGCGCGGTGGTGGGATGAGTGGTCCGCGCGTCTCGATTACGAGGGGCCCTACCGCCAGGCGGTGGAGCGCAGCGCGCTCGCCCTGAAGCTGTGCTGCTACGAGCCCACGGGCGCCATCGTGGCCGCACCGACGACGTCCCTCCCCGGCGGCGTCGGTGGCGGCAGGAACTGGGATTATCGCTACACCTGGCTGCGCGATTCGGCGTTCGTCGTCGACGCGCTCGAACGGCTGGGCTACGCGACTGAAGCGAATGCATTCGTCCAGTTCCTCAAACGCACCTCCCGCAAGTCGACCCCCAGACACCTGCAGATCATGTTCGGCGTCGACGGCCGGCGCGATCTCCCCGAGCAGGTGCTCGAGCACCTCGCGGGCTACCGCGACAACCGCCCGGTCCGCATCGGCAACGGCGCGGTGGGACAATTCCAGCTCGACGTCTATGGCGAGCTGCTCGAAACGGCGAACATCTGGCGCCGCCACCATCCCATGAGCGAAGGCGCGTGGCGCGTGTTCCGCCAGCTCGTCGACTGGACCGCGGACCACTGGCGCGAACCCGACCACAGCATCTGGGAGCCGCGCCTCGAGCCGAAACACTATGTGTTCAGCAAGGTGATGGCGTGGGTGGCGCTGGAGCGCGGCGCGCGGATGGCCGCCGACCTGCAGCTCCCGGGAGACGTCGACCGCTGGCGCAAGGAAGCCGCGACGATCCACGCCGAGGTGCTCGAGCGGGGATGGGATCGACAGCGCCAGACCTTCCTCCAGGCCTTCGACGAGCCGCACCTCGACGCCTCGGCACTGATCATTCCCAAAGTCAGGTTTCTTTCCCGCAAGGATCCGCGGGTCAAGTCCACTCTGGCCGCGGTGCGGCGGGACCTGGCCACGAGCTGCGAAGACCTGATCTACCGATACCGTTCGGCGGACGGGCTCGAGGGCAAAGAGGGGTCTTTCGTCATCTGCAGCTGCTGGGTCGTCGGCAACCTCGCCATGACGGGGGAGCACGCCGAGGCAGAGCGGCTGTTCCGGCTCTTGCTCAAGCGCGGCGGGGCGTTGGGGCTATTCGCCGAGGAGATCGACCCCTCGACCGGCGAGCACCTCGGCAATTACCCCCAGGCCCTCTCCCACGCCGCGCTGATTCAAACGGCCTATCTCCTGGAACGTTTGCGCCCCGCCCCGAGTAGAGGTGTGGCGGCCTCTCTACAAGGCTTGCCCAACTCGTGAAGGGACGCTACGTTAGCTGCCCCATAAATGGACCGTCAGGCGCTGGTTGCGATCACGACGCTCGGCACCGAAGCCGACGCGCGCGCCCTCGTAACAGCGCTGGTAGAAGACCGGCTCATCGCGTGTGGCACGCTGCTCCCCGCTGCGCGGTCGATCTACCACTGGAATGACACCGTCGTCGAGGAATCGGAGGTAGTGGTTCTGCTCAAGACCGACACCGCCCACTGGGACGCGCTGCGCGCCGCCGTCGAGCGCCGTCACCCGTATCAGGTTCCCGAACTCCTCGCGCTCCCCGTCACGGACGGCCTGGAGCGCTATCTGTCGTGGCTCGCGAGCGAGGTGGCGGGATGATCAAACCCGAGAACCAACGCCATGCATCCGCGCGCGATCGCGCGCGCGTCGCGGCGGAGCTGCTCGAGGAAGCCCGCTTCCTCACCGATACCGGCGAGACCGCGATCCCCACGCTCTCGCCGACGAACGGGAATGGCAACGGCAAGAGCAACGGCCATCATCCCGATGGGAACGGCAACGGCAATGGAAACGGCAAGCGCAACGGTCGGCCGGTGCGCTCGTCGCTCAGCGACGCCGATCGCGTGCTCGCCCAGCTCGACGGTGCCGTCGCGGCCCAGCCGGAAAGCGTCCCGCTCCTCGTCGATCGCGCCCAACACCTGGTGGCGATGGGACGCTACGGCGCCGCCCGCGCCGATCTCGAGCGGGCGTTACTGCTCGACGCCGCCAATCTCGCCGTACGGACGGCGCTGGGGATCGTGCTGCTCCGCAAAGGACTGTGGGCGGACGCCGTGCCGCATCTGCGCGAAGTCGTGGCGGAAGAGAGCTGGAGCCCCACCGCCTGGTTCTATCTCGGCGAAGCGCTGAACCACATCGACGACCTCGACGGGGCGCTCGCCGCGTTCGTCCGCGCCGCCGAGCTCGACCCGCGCCACACCAAGGCGCTGCACGCCCAGGGGATGGTGCTCGACCGGCTGCACCGCCCCCAGGAAGCAGCCCTCCTGTACCGACGTTCGCGGGAGGCGGCCGCGCGGTGATGCGGGTGGTCGTGGACGACCTCGCGTTCGTGGCCAGTGACGCGATTGTCCGTCCCTCCACCACTCAGCTCGAGCCGACGACGCCGGCGTTGCGCCGCCTGGAGCAGATGGGCGGCCCCGAATTCCAGCGCCACCTCGAGATGCACATGGAGCTCGTGGTCGGCGCCGCGGTCGTCACCGCCGCCGGCGGGGATCTGCCCGCCGAATTCGTGATCCATGCGATCATCCTGGGACGCGAAGAGCCGATCTCGTCGCGCGGGGTGAGCCGCGCCTGGCGCTCCGCCCTCGAGCGCGCCCGGGAATGGGGGTTCGCCCGCCTCAGCGTGCCGCCACTCGGCATCGGCGCCGGCAACCTCACCCTCGAGGACGCCGCCGAAATCCTCGTCTCCGTCTTTCAGGAGCAGCCACGCGACGTCGCCCCGAGCGACGTGGCGATCGTCGTGGAGACCGAGGAGCAGCGGCAGGTGTTCGAGAGTGTCCTGAAGCGCTTGCACGCGAGGCTGTCCTGACCCGTCGGCACTGGGCCACCGTGATCCTGGTGGCCTGGGCTGCGGCGCTCGTCTGGCTGATCCAGCGCCAATACTTCGGCCCCGCCGGCTCGCGACCCGGGGGCTCGAGCGCGGGCGTTTCACCGGGTGCGCAATTCTACCGGCTGTCGCTCGGGGCGCAGCAGCTCGGTTATGCCTCGACCACGATCGACACGCTGGGCGACTCGATTCGGCTGGTCGACGTCCTGGTGCTGGACCTCCCCTCCCTGGGACGCTTGGGCCGAACCTCGGGCCGGAGCGTGACCATCCTCGATCGCGCACTGCGCCTGCTCGACGTCACGAGCGAAACCGACGGCGCCGCCGAGCGCTTTAGCGCGCGCGGCGCGCTGACCGCGGACAATGTCCTGCGCTTCGGGGTCACGAGCGCGGGCGACTCCGGCATCGCCGGCGTGGCCCCGGGAGATCGCATCGAGCTGCCGTCGCTGTGGCCGCTGCGCATGGCGTTCGGCGGCCGCCTGCGGCCTGGCCGCCGCACGACCATCCGGGTCCTCGACCCCTTCTCCCTCGAGCTGCGCAACCGGGCGTTCCAGGTCGCCGGCGACTCGACATTCATCGTTCCCGACAGCGCCGATTTCGACTCGACCACGATGGCGTGGGTGCCCGTCCGCTTCGATACCGTCCGCGCGGTGCGGATCGACGCCGCGGGTCCGGGGGCGGGCCCCGTCACCTGGTGGATCGATGCGCAAGGGCACGTGGTGCGCGCCACGTCGCCCCTCGGGTTCACGATCGAGCGCACCGCATTCGAGCTCGCCTACGAGAATTTTCGCCGCCGCGACACGCTGCGGCTGATGCGCGCCTCCGCCGATCCCGGTCCCGGAGCGATCGTACCGACCACGCTCCTCGCGGCGGGTGTCCCCGCGCCCCCCGCCAGCGACGCCGGCATGGTGCGGGTGCGCGTCCGCGGCGGGAATCTCCAGGGGCTCGACCTTGCCGGTGGCCGCCAGCGGCTGGACGGCGACACGCTGACGGTGCGGCGCGAATCGGCGCGCGAGCTCGACGGCGGCTATTCCCTGCCGCATCCCGATTCGACTCCGGAAGGCGCCTATGACGCCGACTTCCTGATCACGAGCGCCGACCGCCGTCTCCGCACGCAGGCGCTGCAAGTGGCGGGCGTCGAGCGCGACCCCGCGAAGGTCGCCGCGGCGCTGACGCACTGGGTCTCGCACACCGTGCAGCCGGTCCCGACCACCGCGTTCCCGCTCGCATCGGCGGTGCTGAACCGTGGCCGCGGGGACTGTAACGAGCACACCGTGCTGTTCGTGGCGATGGCGCGGGCGCTCCGTCTTCCTGCCCGACCGGTCGCGGGGCTGCTGCGCGTCGACGGACGGTACTACTATCACGCGTGGGCGGAGGTGTACCTGGGCGACTGGGTGGCGGTGGACCCGACGCTCGATCAGTTCCCCGCCGACGTGGCGCATCTGCGCCTTGTCGCCGACGGCCTCGCCCGGCCGATCGATCTCGCCCCGCGCGTGGGGCGGCTCACCCTCGATTCCCTATGATCCGACTCGAAGGCATCACGAAGCACTACGGCAGCTTCGTCGCGGTGGACCACATCTCGCTCGAGGTGCCGCGCGGCGTGCTGTACGGGTGCCTCGGGCCCAACGGCGCCGGCAAGACCACGCTGTTGCGGATGATCGCCGGCATTCTGAAGCCCACCGACGGCCGCGTGCTGATCGGCGGCGACGACATCCAGGCCAACCCGATCGGCGCCAAGATGCGCCTGGGGTTCATCCCCGACCGGCCGTTCGTCTACGACAAACTGACCGGCGTCGAGTTCCTGCGCTTCGTCGCCGGTCTGTATGGGCAGGAGGGTGAAGCCATCGAGCGCCGCATCGCCGAGCTGCTCGAGGTGTTCGAGCTGTCGAGCTGGAAGGACGAGCTGATCGAGGCGTACAGCCACGGCATGCGCCAGAAGCTCATCATCTCGAGCGCGCTGATTCACCGGCCCGAATGCATCGTCGTCGACGAGCCCATGGTGGGACTCGACCCCAAAGGCGCGCGCCTGCTGAAGGACATCTTCCGCCAGTTCGTGGACCGCGGCGGCACGGTCCTCATGAGCACGCATACCCTCGAGGTCGCCGAGGCGATGTGCGACCAGATCGGGATCCTGCAGCACGGCAAGATCGTCGCCCACGGCACGATGGCCGAGATCCGGCGCCAGCACGCGGCCGGGGATGCGAGCCTGGAGGAGCTGTTCCTCAAGCTGACGGGCGGCCATGCGGTGCGCGAGCTGGTGGAGGTGCTGGGAGGCGGCCGGTGACGCAGCCGTCGCTCGTGCACGTGCTGCAGCCGAAGTGGCGTACCGCTTTGCAGCGCGTGCGCCAGGAGCGATCCAGCGGCGGCGGCGGGAAGCTGCTCGTGCTTGGCGCCGCGGGCTGCGCGTTTTGGGTCGGCGCGTATTTCGTCTGCTACATCGTCCTGCGGGCGCTGCACGGCGTCGAAGAAATCGGTGTTCCGATCGCCGGCAAGATGCTGGGCGTCGTCCTGCTCTCCTTCATGTCGATCCTGGTCCTCTCGAACGTCATCACCGCGCTCTCGAGCTTCTTTCTCGCCAAGGACCTCGACCTCCTCGTTTCGGCGCCGGTCGACTGGCTGCGGCTCTATCTCGCGAAGCTCGGCGAGACGTTGGTGCACTCCTCGTGGATGGTGGCGCTCACCAGCGTGCCGATTCTCACGGCGTATGGCGTCGTGTTCCACGGCGGGGTGCTGTTTGCGCCCTATGTCCTGCTCGTGCTGCTGCCGCTCGTGCTGCTCCCGGCCGTCGTGGGGACCGCGCTGACGCTGGTACTCGTCAACGTGTTCCCGGCGCGGCGCACGCGCGACCTGTTGTCGATCATCGCGCTGGGCGCGGCTGCCGGCGTCATTCTGCTGTTCCGCCTGATCCGCCCCGAGCAGCTCGCTCGTCCGGAAGGCTTCCAAAACCTGGTCGCCTTTCTCGCCGTGTTGCGCGCGCCGACGTCCCCGTTGCTGCCGAGTGAGTGGGCGTCCCGGGCCGTCATGGGATTCCTCGATCAGGATTTCGACCCGCAACCCCTGGTCCTCCTCTGGACCACGGCGGCGGCATTCGTCACGCTCGGCGCGATCCTGCACCGCCAGCTGTACGCGACCGGATTCACCAAGGCCCAGGAGGGCGCGGAGCGATTCGTGCGGGGCATCGTGTGGCGCAACACGGTCGGCCTCGTGCTGGGTCCGCTCCCGGTCGCCAAGCGGGAGTTCGTGCTGAAAGACATCAAGCTGTTCTTCCGCGACACGACGCAGTGGAGCCAGCTGATCCTGCTCGCGGTGCTGGTGGTCGTCTACCTCTTCAACATCAAAGCGCTGCCGCTGCATCGGGGCGAGCAGGTGGGATTCTTTTACGTCACGCTCGTCTCGTTCCTGAATCTCGGCCTCGCGGGGTTCGTGCTCGCCTCGATCGCCGCGCGATTCATTTTCCCCGCCGTGTCGCTCGAGGGGCGGCAGATGTGGTTGTTACGCTCGAGTCCGCTCGACCTGCGCGCGCTGCTGTGGTCGAAGTACTGGGTCGGGACGATCCCGCTGCTGGTGCTGGCGCTGCTGCTCACCGGGCTGACCAACGTGCTGCTGCAGGTCGGCCCGTTCATGATGATCCTGGGACTGGTGACGATCTGCGCGTTGACGCTCGCGATCGCCGCGCTGGCGCTCGGCTATGGGGCCTTGTATCCCCAATTCGAAACCGAAAACGCCGCCCAGATCCCCACGTCGTTCGGCGGGCTCGTGTACATGATGACCACGATCGCCCTGCTCGCGGGCGTCATCTTCTCCTTGTACCAGGCGGTGTACGTGTACCTGCGGGCGGCCTACGAGCACACGCCGATGGTCGTGGACGGATGGATGATCCTGTGGTTCGCCGTCGCCGCGGTGCTGTGCCTCGTGGCGACCGTGGTGCCGCTGTGGCTGGGGCTGCGCAAGATGGAGAGCTTCGACTTCTAGAAAAGCGGGGATCCCGACAGCCGCTGGGCGTCGGGATCCCCTGGTGGTGTTCGGAATTACAGCTTGAAGTTGACGCCGCCTCCGAATTCGACGCGGTTGTCGGTCCCGAAGACGATGTGAATCTGGAGAAACGGCCGCCAGCTGACCGCCTTGAAGTCCCAGCCGCCGACGATCGCCGGGCCGGCCTGAGTATCCGATCCGACGCCGCTGACGCTGATATGGGTGATGTCCACGCCACCGCCGACATAGAGGCCGGGATTGACCATGGCGAGCTTCGGCCAGTAGCGTACCTCCCCGTTGATCGCCCACACGTCGACGCCACTTCCCGGGAAGAGGAAGTCCAACGACGGATAGAAATCGAACTGCGGAGCGACCGGGACCGACACCTGGGCGCCGACAAAGAAATTGAAATTGTTCGTCGGGAACCCCGCCTGGGGTCCGATCATCGGTCCATCTTGCGCCGGGGCCCGGGCCGCCGTGCGGCGCTGGGCCGACGCGGTCGACGCAGCCAGCAGAGTGACCAGCACGGCCAGGATCAGCCGTCGAGTCGG
>DASSIL010000275.1:0-4307 GCA_035691925.1 Gemmatimonadales bacterium | reverse complement strand
GGGTCGTGCGCCACCGTGAAGAACACCTGCAGCAGCTGGCGATACGACACCTGCGCGGGGTCGTAGGTGACCTCCACCGACTCGGCGTGTCCCGTCTCGCCCGTGCTGACGAGCTCGTAGTGCGCCGTCGGCGCCTTGCCGCCGGCGTAGCCGGAGACGACCTGCACGACGCCTTTCACGTGCTTGAACACGGCGTCCACGCCCCAGAAGCAGCCGCCGGCAAAGACGGCCGTCTCGGTTGCGGGTGGAGGCGTCGTCTGCGAGCGCGCCGGCTGCGCGGCAGCAAGGAGCAAAAGGAGAGTAGGGAGCATCGATCGGTTCCTGTTCATGTTGGATTATACGCCCCACAATGCCGAACCGGATCGTTTAGTTCCCCACCCTCACGAATTCCCCACACCTCTCACCTCTCACCTCTCACCTCTCACTTCTCACGGTCCTAATTGTTCTCGCACAGTTTCACAATGCGCTGCAGAATCGTGCGGGCGAAGTCTTTATCCCACGTCACCGCCGACTTCTTCGCCACGACGTTGATGCGGCTGCCGCTCCCCTCGGTCTGAATCGAGACGGTCACGTCGCGGTCGGCCGTCGCGCCATCGATTTCCCGTTTGTCGGTCGTGCCTTCCTGCTGCGTGCTGGTCTTTTTCTGGCTGATGCCCAGCTCCTGGAACGCCTGCTCCGTCGCAGACGAGGCCTTCGCCACCGGTGCCGTCACGACCGAGCCGACACCGCGATCGCTGAAATAGATTCCGCCGCCGGCTCCAGCTCCCGCCGCGGCAAAGAGGCACCCACCGACCCCAAGGGGTAAAGCGAGCAGCAGCAACTTCTTCATATGCCACCTCCTCTTGTCACTCGGCGGCCGCGAGGCCGGCCCCGATCAGTCCGATATCTGTCTGCGTAACGACGCGAATCGGCACGGTCGAGAGGAATCCCTCGAATCGCCCCTTGGCGCGAAACGCCTTCACGAACGTGCCGTCCTTCAACTTGGGGAGGATGCGCGGCGCGATCCCGCCGACGACGAACACTCCCCGCGCCCCCACCGCCAGGGCGAAGTTGCCGGCTTGGGCACCGTATGCCGAAACGAACAGGTCGAGCGCCGCGACGGACAGCGGGTCGCTGCCGGCGAGCGCGTGCGCCGCGATCACCGGGGAGGGATCGCCCGCCGCCGCAATCTCGGCCGCGACCACCGGTTGTTCGCGCGCCCCGTTGCGCTGGGCAAGGAAGCGGTAGACCTCGGTGAGTCCGGGTCCTGAGAGCACGCGCTCCCAGCTCACGTGACCGTATTGACCCGCGAGCCAGGTCAGGAGCTCCTCCTGCAGAGGACCTGCGGGACCGAAGTCGCAGTGCCCCGCCTCCGAGTCGTACGGCCGGTAGGTCGACCCGTCCCACAACAGGAAGACGTGCCCCAGCCCCGTCCCGGCGCCGATCGCGGCGATGGGAGCGCGCTCCGGAATGCTGCCACCCTGGAGCACGGCGAAATCGTCGGGGCCGGTATGCGGGATGGCGTACCCCGCTGCGACGAAGTCATTCACCAGCGTTACCGGGAGCCCGAGCTGCTGCGTCAGCGAGCGGGAATCAATTTGCCAATCGACGTTGGACAGTTTGACGACGCCCGCCACCACGTGACCGGCCACAGCGAGCGATGCACGCTCCGGCTGCGGAGCGGGATGCGCCGCGAGAAACCGGTGCACCAGCTCTTCCGGTCCCGACGCGGCCTGGCTGTCGTACTGGTCCTTCGCGAGGACGCGCGGCAGCCCGACATCGATCTCGACGAGCCCCAGGCGTGCGTGGGTGCCGCCGATGTCCGCGGCGAGGACGATCATGCGGCCGGCCCCACCAGGCCTGTCGCGGCGTCATCATCGAGCAGCCACACACCGGCGCGTGCCAGCTGGGCGGGACACTGCTCCGGATCGTCCTTGCCTTGGAGCGCGCGCGCGACCGCGGCCGCCTTGTCGCGCCCGCGCGCCAAGACGAGACACGCCCGCGCGGCAGCGATGACCGGCGGCGTGATCGTCATGCGCTGCGTTGGGGGCACGGGACTCTCCGAGGGGACGACGCGCTGCCAGGTTTCCTGCACCGCGCGCGAGCCGGGAAAGAGCGACGCCGTGTGGCCATCGCGTCCCACGCCGAGGACCAGGAGATCGAGCCGCTCAGGAAGGAGCTCGGCGTACTCGGCGGCGGCGCTCTCGCGGTCGGCGGCGTCGGCGGGCATGCGGTGGCGTCGCGCCATCGGGACGCCCGCGGGATCGAGCAGGGATTCGGCGACCATGTGATAGTTCGAGTCGCGGTGCTCGGGCGGCACGGCGCGCTCGTCTCCGAAGAAAACGTCAATCTTGTTCCACGGCAATGTCATCGCGGCGAGCCGCTGGTAGACCGGGCGCGGCGTCTCGCCGCCGGCGAGCGCAATCGACGCCCAACCGCGGGCGACGACGCTGGCTTCGAGTCCTCCGGCGATCCGGGTCGCGGCCTCCTCCACCCATCGTTCCGCCGGCACGACGACGACCTGCGTTAGATCACGCGCCATTCCCGTCCGTCCGAGCGCAGCAGCTCGTCGGCTGCCGCCGGCCCCCAGCTGCCGGCCGCATAGTTGGGGAAGTCCCCGTCTCCGCTCGCGGCGTTCCAGCGCGCGATCAGCGGATCGACGATGCGCCAGGCGCGATCGATCCAGTCGGCGCGGGCGAACAGGGTCTGATCGCCCCTCATCGCGTCGTGCAGCAACCAGGCGTAGGCGCGCGGCGCCCGCGCGATCCCGAAGGCGCTGGCGTAGCTGAACGTCATCGTCACCGGCGTCACCGTGACCTCGGGGCCTGGTTGCTTCGCAGCGAACGTTTGCAGGATCCCCTCGTCGGGTTGCAGCCGGAACAGCAGCACATTGCAGTGCATCCGGTCGCGGTCTACGGGGAACATCAGGTGCGGCGTGGGCTTGAACTGAATCACGACCTCCGTGATGCGCCTGCTCAGTCGCTTGCCGGTCCGCAGATAGAACGGGACGCCGGCCCACCGCCAATTGTCGATCTCGAGCTTCAACGCGGCGAAGGTGCGCGTGCGCGAGTCGGGGGTGACGCCGGCCTCTCCGCGGTACCCCGCCACCTGCTGGCCGTTCACAACGCCCGGTCCATACTGCCCGCCCACCACCGCGGCATCGCCCGGTGGAGCAATCGCTTCCAGCACCTTCACCGTCTCGTCGCGCAGCGACGCGCCGTCGAACCGGTTGGGAGGCTCGATCGCCGCCATGCAGACGAGCTGCAGCAGGTGATTCTGCACCATGTCGCGCACGACGCCCGTCTGCTCGTAAAAACCGGAGCGTGTCCCGATGCCGATGTCCTCGGCGACGGTGATCTGCACGTGATCGATGTACTGGCGATTCCAGATCGGTTCGAAGGACGGGTTGGCGAACCGCACGACCAGCATGTTCTGGACGGTTTCCTTGCCGAGGAAGTGGTCGATGCGATAAACGCACGACTCGGGGAACACGGCGCGCACCGCGGCATCGAGGTGCGCGGCGCTCGCCGCGTCAGCGCCGAACGGCTTCTCGATCACGACCCGGCGCCAGCCGCCGTCACTCTTCGAGAGTCCAGCGGCTGCCAGCTTCCCGACGATTGCCTCGTAGACGACGGGCGGCGTCGCCAGGTGAAAGAGCACACGGTCGGGGATCGCACGGCGCTGCCGCTCTTCAGCGATGCGCCGGGCGAGGGCGGCATAGGGTCCATCGACGGGGGCGGTGAAGTCTCCGGGGACGAATCCCAGGCAGGCGGCGAAGCGGTCCCACTGCGCGTTATCCACCGGCCCCGCGAACTCATCGCAGGCCGCGCGCATCTGGCGGCGAAAGGCGTCGTCGTCCCAATCGGCGCGGGAGAAGCCGATAATCGCGCACGGCTCGGGGAGCAGCTTGTCCTGAAACAACTCGAAGAGGGAGGGAATGAGCTCCCGCCGCGTGAGGTCGCCTGCGGCGCCGCAGATCACGACGACGCAGGGATCGGCCGCGCGGCCGGAGCCCAGGCCGCTACACGACATTGCCAGGTCGGCCTTGGTCACTTCTGCGTCGCCACCATATCGACAATGTCTTTCATCATCGAGGTGCCTCTCCGGATGTTCGCGATCGAGATCCGCTCGTTGTTTCCATGTACCCCCGACATCTCTGCGCTCGGGATCAGGAACGGCGCATACCCGTAGCAGTTGATACCGAGATCGCGGAAGAAGTGGCTGTCGGTGAATCCGGTCGAAACCTGCGGAACGACATTGGCGTCGGGATAGTACTTGTGCGTCACGCTCACCAGCGCGCGATACAGCGGATCGTCGGTGGGTGACAC
>DASSIL010000274.1:0-2090 GCA_035691925.1 Gemmatimonadales bacterium | reverse complement strand
CGGGCTCCCGGGCCGAGCAGCTCGGTGATGTCCCGCGCCTTCTGGCGCAGGATGAGGCGCCGGAACATGACGCGCAGGAGAAACCAGGGGAGACCGACCACGAAGGTGCCGGCGGGGCTGATCAACACCACACGGTCCACGCGGTCCGGCGTCAGCGAGGCCTGATTCAGCGCCAGGAATGCGCCGTAGGAGCTGCCGACGATCGACGCGCGGCGCACCTGGAGGCCGTCGAGCAGATCGGCGAGCCAGTCGGCGAAGTCCTGGCGGCTGCGAATGCGCCGAGCCGGCACACTCTTGCCCACCTGCCCGATCACGTCGACGGCGTACGTGCGGTAGTGCTCGCTCAACGCGGCGACGTTGGGTCGCCAGAGGGTGGCGGTGCCGGCCATGGACGGCAACAGCACGAGCGCCGGCGCTTCGGCACGGCCGCTCGCGATCACGTGCGTCGTGCCAAGCCGGGTGGGCAGATCGAGCTCCTGACAGGCGACCGGCCACTCTCGCACCACCGCGTCGTAGGCGTGCATGAAACGCGCCTCGCCCTCGGCGCTCTTGAACATGGGCAGCGGCGCGTGCGAGCTCACTGTCGAGCGATTCGCCACCTGTCGGGGCAGGGGTAGAAATCCCCGCGGCTCGCAATCGTCCAATCCTCGGGGGGGACAATGCACGCCGTGTGGTCGTCCGCCACGATCAGGTAGACCGGCATCTCCAGCTTGTCATCGATACGGAAATACGGCGAGCGCTGCCACGCCAGGGTGTTACCGGCTTTCTCCAGGTGATCGACGCGTTTGGAATTCGCGGCTGGCGTCGGATCGGTTTTCCACGACGGGAGCGTGTTCCCACCACACGCGGTCACGAAGACCAGCAACGCCACGAGTCGAGTCATGGTGCCAGGAACCTCAGCCAGGAGAGTGGAGCGAACGCGGCGAGCAAGAGGGCAATGCCGCCAAGAGTGACCAATCCCACGCGCACCCGTCTCGAGCCGAGCAGGATTTCCCACGATCGCACGAGCGACAGGGCCCACAGCCGCGTGGGGTGGCGCGTCGCCAGAAGCAGTGCCGCCACGCCGGCGGCCCCAAGCGCGGGGCGTTTGGGAGCGAGACTCAGGTGGTTCGCGATCAGCGTCGCGACGACGGCGGCGGCGACCAGGGTCATGCCCAGCACGAGCGGCGCGAAGACGTACCTCAACGAGCGCCAGCTTCCTGGCACATCGGTTCCCCCTCTTTCACCGCGGGAGGGATCGACGTCGCCCCGATGAAGATCGAACAGGTCGTCTTCGTCTTCGTGTTGCTGATCGTCGCGACCCAGCCGTCGGGAGTCAGGCGTAACACCTCGATCGTGTTGTCCGGCGAAAGCTGATAGTCCAGACCGCCGGTCCCGATCGTGGTGGTGTAGCGGACCGAGTCCGCGAAAAAGTCTTCCTCCGCGACAATGAGCCTGCGAAGATCGCTTCGCATCTTCGACTGCGCGGACAAGTCGCTCCAGACGCCGCCCGCATTGCTCAGGCTGTCCTGCAGCTCGGCCCCGATCCGGGCGCCCCAGTGCCGGCCGATCTCGTAGTTCTGCTGCAGCATGTCCGGTTGCGCCTGGGCCAGGTGCCGGCCGGCGGGGCTGGAGTAGAACTGCACCATCTGATCGAGCTCGGCCTGGGTGAAGCGGGTGGCATAGACCGGGATCAGAGAGTCGATCAGCTGGGGAAGCCCGCGCTTGACGTGATCGAGGAAGACGTCCCAGTAGATCGACGGGATCTCGGGGTGGGCGCTGCGCTGTGTCGGCACCATGGTCTGTACCGCGCTGGTGATGGTCCCAGCGGCGTCGGTGAGCTCCAGCAGACGGCGAATCGTCGCGGCCTTGACGGAATCGGCCCGCGTCGCTGACTGCTGGGCGGCCCCTCGGACGACGATCAGGGTCGCAAGCACCATGACCGCCGCCAGACCTCTCGTCACGGTTTCGCCGTCACGGTAAACACCCCGCCATCACTGCGCCCGTTCACCGCCGGATTGTACATCTCCTCGGCGTGCACCGGCGGCCGGATGAACACCCCCGGCGTCGTCGCACGCGCGACGTAGGACATCGTGTACGTTCCCGGCCAC
>DASSIL010000273.1:0-32959 GCA_035691925.1 Gemmatimonadales bacterium | reverse complement strand
ACGGTCGACCTGCGTCCGCCTGCAGGTCGGGACCGTCGTCACCGACCAGCTGCTCGAGAACGTCCTGGCGATCGGCTACAACGGCAACGCCAAGGGACTCGCCAACCGTTGCGACAGCGCCGTGCCGGGGAGCTGTGGCTGCATTCACTCCGAGATGAATGCCCTCGTGAAGGCGCCCGGCAACGTTCGCGACAAGGTGCTGTTCGTCAGCGCGAGCCCGTGCGTGATGTGCGCCAAGCTGATCATCAACTCGGGCGTGACTCACGTTTTTTATCGCAAGGCGTATCGTGATCCCTCTGGGATCGAAGTGCTCGCGTCGGGAGGCGTCACTCCCGTGCCGTACGACCGCTGGGTGAACGAGTGGCGTTGAGCATATCTCGTCAAAACACTTCTACGAGGAGATCGAGCATGCACCGGTCCATCATGAGCGCTGTACTACTACTAGCTGCTCCGCTCTCCGCTCAGTCTCTGCTATACCGATCGCCCAACCTCGCCGGTACCTGGGTGGCTGAACCCGACATGGTGCAATTCGATTTCTTGCACCGCTTTTATGTGTCTCCCTCATCTTCGTCGTCTGGGCATTTCGTCACGAATTCGCCCACCTTTACGTTGTCAACCGGCATTACCCATCGCATCGCGATCGGCACCTGGTTCGCGACAAAGTCTTTCGTTGGCGTGGGACGTGGCGCTACTTCGACCAACGAGACGGAGCTCTTCGCCCGTTGGCGCGTGTTCGGCGGCTCCGAAGGAAGCCCGGGGCTGCACGTTTCGGTGACCCCCGCCTACAGCATGCTCGCCAAGAGCGCCGATGGGGAGCTTGGCCTCGACTATACGATTGGGGCGCTCACGCTCGAGGGGGCGGCGCGTTATGCGTCGAAGCCACTCGGCTTCTCTAAGGGGCGGGCGGCATTTGCCGGGGGGGCCGTCGCTCGGTTGTCACGGTACTTTGCCGTTTCCGCCGACGTCGGGGCGTTCGTCAACCCTACAGTACGTGCTGCGTGGAGCGCTGGAATCCAGGTTCTGATTCCCAATTCGCCGCATACCTTCGCGTTCGAAGTTTCAAACGTGACGGCCAGCACAATTCAGGGCAATTCCATAGGTAGCTCTCAACGCTTGTACGGGTTTGAGTTCACCATCCCGATTCACCTGCGCCGCTTCTCACCCTGGTTCCACAAATCACCGAATGCCGCCGTTACCGGGGACGCGAACGCCACGGTGGCCGCGACGGTGACGATGGGGGCGATGAAATTCCACGCCGACACGATCGTCATCGCCGTCGGCCAGGCCGTTCGCTGGAACAACGCCGATCCGCTGGGCCACACCGTGACCTTCGACAACGGCGAGCCTGGCTCGGCCTTGATCGATCCCAACGGGTCGTACGTACGCCGCTTCGATCACGCCGGGACGTTCACGTACCACTGTACTCCGCACCCGTTCATGAAGGGCGTCGTGGTCGTCAAATGAGCGTCACCCCTCTGGAACGAACCCGGAACGCCACGTCCCCTCTCCCGACGGGAGAGGGAAACAGGGGAGAGGACCAATGAAGGGTGTGGTGGCCGCGAAATGAGCGACGAACTCGACCGCCTGTTCGAGTGCCTCGTCCAAGCCCTGTCGCAGGACGCGCGGCTCGCTCTCCCCTTCCCCGCCGCGGACCTGTACGAGCGGCTCGTCCCCTATCGCTCGAACCGGTCGCGGCTGAAGGTGGCCACGCATCAGGACTACGAGATGACCGTACTGCGGCTGCTCGCCGGGGAGCGGGGTCTCGTCCAGCTCGATCCGCCCGATGTCCGGGAAGGGATGCAGCGGGAAGTCACCGCCGCCAACCCGGATACCGCGTTCTTTCGCAACTTCCCCGACGCACGCGTGATGATCAATCGATTCGCAGCCGAGCGGGTGTTGCGGGGGGACGCGGCGGGGTATGCCCCGCCACCGGCAGTGCGAGCAATGGAACCGGAGCTGGACCGCGAGGAGACAGAGGAAGACGAACCGATCAGCTGGACCTCGGAGAATCCGATTCCTCCGGTGGAGTTCCCGGCCGACGCGCGGGCCGACATCGAGGACGCACCAGGGTTCGAGCCGAGCGCCCCCGCCTTCGAGCTGGCCGACGCGGAGGAGGCGGTGCCGCCGCGCCAGTGTCCGTACTGCGGCGGCTCGTTGCCGGCGAATCGCAAAGTCAATTTCTGCCCGCATTGCGGCCAACCGCCTTCGGGCGAGCTGAAGTGCCCCGCCTGCGGTAGCGAGGTGGATGTGGGGTGGGCGTATTGCATCGGCTGTGGGCGTGCGACGGGGTTTGAATGAGATGACGCGACCCTACCGGATCGCCGTCATCGGGGGAGACGGCATTGGGCCGGAAGTCATTGATGCTGCTATTCCAGTCATCGCAAAGTCAGCCGCTGCCCATGGCGTCGCGCTCCAGTGGGAGCGCCTTCCCTACTCCGCCGATCATTATCTCAAGACGGGAGAGACGCTCCCCGATCACGCCTTCACTCATCTCCGCGACGACGTCGATGCGATCTTCCTCGGGGCGATCGGTGATCCGCGCGTCCCGAAGAACGAGCACGCCCGGGACATCCTGCTCGGCCTGCGGTTCAGACTCGACCTCTACATCAACTTCCGGCCGGTCCAGCTGCTGCACCCGGACCTGACGCCATTGCGGTCGAACGATCGGATCGATTTCGTCATCTTCCGCGAGAATACCGAGGGGGTGTACCTCGGGCGCGGCCGCATCTCGGGGGACGAATACGTCGCCGAGGAGATCAACACCACGAAGGGCGTCGACCGCATCATCCGCGCGGCGTTCGAGTGGGCGGACGCCCATGGCAAGACGCGCGTGACGATGAGCGACAAGTCGAACGCGGTGCCGGCCCACCGTGTCTGGCAGGAGCGTTTCAAGTCCGTCGGGCCGGAATATCCGCGAATCACGACCGAGCACCGGTTCGTCGACGCGCTCGCCCTCGAGATGGTGCGCGATCCCGGCCGCTTCCAGGTGATCGTCACCAACAATCTGTACGGCGACATTCTGTCGGACCTGGGAGCGGGACTGGTGGGAGGACTTGGTCTCGCGGCCAGCGCCAACCTGCACCCCGGCCGGCCGGGACTGTTCGAGCCGGTGCACGGCTCGGCCCCGCCGCTCGCCGGCAAGGGCGTCGCGAACCCCCTGGCGGCCATCCTCACCGGAGCACTCATGCTCGAGCATCTTGGACATGAGGACGCCGCGCGCGCGATCGAGCGCGCGGTCCAGAGCGCCCTCGCCGGCGGCGTCCGCACACAGGACCTGGGCGGCACGACCTCAACCCCGGCCGCCGCGGCGGCCGTCCTGGAGCGCCTGTGACGCACTCTCTCCTGCTCCTGAGCGCCGTCATCCAGATACAAAGGCCTTCGACCATGGCCCATCGCTCGACCGTCTACGCCCCTCACGGGATGATCGCGACCAGCCAGCCGCTCGCTACCGCCGCGGGGCTGGCGGTGCTCGAGCGCGGCGGCAACGCCGTCGACGCCGCGGTCACGGCGGCGGCGGTGCTCAACGTCGTCGAGCCGCAGATGACGGGGATCGGCGGCGACATGTTCGCGCTGGTGTGGGACGCCAGGCACCACACCCTCGTGGGATTGAATGCGAGTGGACGGGCCGGGAGCCTGATGACTCGTGAGGCGCTGCTCGCACGCGGGCACAAGACGATGCCGGAAGAAACCGTCGAGGACGTCACCGTACCGGGAGCGCTCTCCGGATGGGAGGCGCTGCTGCAGCGCTTCGGCACGATCTCGCTCGCGCAGGCGTTGGAGCCCGCGATCGGGTACGCGGAAGACGGCTTCCCGGTCACCCCGATCATCGCTTCGGAGTGGGCGGGCGAGGCGCAGAAGCTGACGCGTGATTCCGGCGCGCGGGCGACGTTTCTGGTGGACGGGACCCGCGCGCCCAGAGCCGGGGAGTGGTTCCGCAATCCCGATCTCGCCCGGACGTTCCGGCAGATCCAGACCCAGGGGGCCGACGCGCTGTACGGCGGGGAGCTCGGCCGGCGCATCGTCGACCGGGTGCGCGAGCTGGGCGGCTACCTCACCATCGACGACCTGCGTCACCATCGGCCCGAATGGGTGACGCCGATCTCGGTGCTGTTCCGCGGCTACCGCGTCTGGGAGCTGCCGCCCAACGGGCAGGGGGTGGCGACGCTCGAGATGCTGCGCATGCTCGAGCCGTACGACCTGCACGCCCTGGGACACAACTCGGCTGCCTACCTGCATCTCCTGATCGAGGCGAAGAAGCTCGCCTACGCCGACATCGCGCATTACGTCGGTGAGCCGAGCGCCATGACGGTCGCTCCCGATGCGCTGCTCGCCGATCGGTACGTCGCCGCACGGCGGGCCATGATCGACACCGCCCGCGCCCAGGACCGCCCCGCGCCCGGGAAAGCGCTGACAGCGAGCGAAACGATCTACCTCACCGTCGCCGACTCGGCGGGCAATATGGTGTCGTTCATCAACTCGCTCTATGACCTGTTCGGCTCCGGTGTGGTAGTGCCGGGGACCGGATTCGCGCTGCAGGACCGCGGCGCCGGTTTCACCCTCGAGCCCGGCCTCGCCAACACCGTGGCACCGGGGAAACGGCCGTTCCATACGATCATCCCCGCGTTCGTGACGCACGCCGGTGCGAGCGGCGCCGACGAGCCGTGGCTGTCGTTCGGCGTGATGGGCGGGTCGATGCAGCCGCAGGGCCATGTCCAAGTGCTCTTGAATCTGCTGGTGTTCGGCATGGACCTGCAGGATGCCGTCGACGCTCCGCGGTTCCGTCACTTCGACGGGCTGCGGGTGGCGCTCGAGCCTGCGATCGGGGACGCGGTGCGGCGCCAGCTCACCGCGTTGGGCCACACGATCGTTGCCGACAGCGGCATCGCATTCGGCGGCGCGCAGGCGATCTTGCGCCTGCCGCGGGGTTACGCCGCCGCCTCCGACCCGCGCAAGGACGGCATGGCGGCGGGTCATTGAGCAGCGGCCTCGTCCGGTCGCTGCGCCAGGGCGACCTCGTCCTCGTCGTCATCGGTACCGTCATCGGGTCGGGGATCTGGCTGGTCCCCGGCACCGTGCTGCGCAACAGCGCCGGCGACCCCGGCGTGGCGCTCGCCGTCTGGCTCGTGGGCGGCGTGTGCTCGCTGCTCGGCGCGCTGACGTTCGCCGAGCTGGGGTCGTCGTATCCCGACGCGGGGGGGTCGTATACCTACGTGCGCGAAGCGTTCGGGCCCTTCCCCGCGTTCCTGCTCGGCTGGACGCTGTTTCTCGCCATCAACACCGGCTCGACCGCCACGCTGGCCGTTGCGTTCGCCGCCTACGCCGGCGAGCTCGTACCGCTCGGCGAGATCGGCAGGAAGCTCCTGTCGGTCCTCATGATCGTCGTCGTGAGCGCGGTGAACATTCGCGGCGTGCGCCACGCGGCGACGGTGCAGAACTGGAGCACCGCGGTGAAGGTCGGGGCGATTCTGCTGCTGGCGATCGCCGGACTCACGCTCGGACACAACGGCGGGGTGAGCGCGAGCCGCGCGTTCACGGCGTCCGCATCCGGTGCTCTGGTATCCGGAGCCGGGGTGGCGCTCCTCGGCGTGCTGTGGGCGTACGAGGGATGGATCAACGTGACGAATTCCGCCGGTGAAGCGCTCGATCCGCAGCGCACCTTCTCCCGCGGCATCGTGATCGGCACGGCGGCGCTGGTGGCGCTCTACCTGCTCGCCAACGTCGGCTATCTCGCGACGCTCGGCCCCGAGGGTGTCGCCGGGTCGCAGCGCGTCGCCGCTGACGCCGTGCGCGTGCTGTTCGGTCCGGTCGCGGCGAAGCTCGTGAGCGCCGCCGTCCTCGTCTCCGTGTTCAGCGCCGCCAACGGCCTCGCACTCACCGGCCCACGGATGTACTACGCCATGGGACGGGACGGGGTGTTCTTTCGCTCGCTCGGTGAGGTACATCCGCGCTTCGGGACGCCCGCGATGGCGATCGCGGCGGGTGGAGCCTGGGCGGTGCTGCTCACGCTGGGGGGGAGCTTCGAGCAGCTCCTGACCTACGTCGTCTTCGCGAGCTGGCTGTTCGCCGCGCTCGCCGCCGCCAGCGTGTTCGTGCTGCGGCGGCGCCACCCGGAGGCCGCCCGGCCATTCCGCGTCCCCGGCTATCCGGTGACGCCCGCGGTGTTCATTCTCGCCGCCCTGGCGATCGTCGCGAATACCGTGCTCGCGCGCCCCGTGCAGGCACTGGCCGGGTTGGGCATCGTCCTCATCGGCACGCCCGCCTACCTCTTCTGGAAGGGCCGGGGCAGCCCCGCGTAGCGGTTATATTCCGCCTTCTCGCGAGTGGAGCAGGCCGCATGAAGACCCAGGGTAGTGGGACCGACGTCGTCTTCCTTTCCGGTGTCCGTACCGGCTTCGGCGCGTTCGGTGGATCGCTGAAAGACCTGTCGGCCATCGATCTCGGCGCCATCGCTGCGCGTCAGGCGCTGGAGCGCTCCGGCGTGCCCGTGGGAGATATCGGGCACACCGTGTTCGGCAACGCGTTGCAGACTTCGGTCGACGCCATCTACATGGCCCGGCATGTCGGCCTCAAGGCAGGCCTGCCGATCGAGACGCCGGCGGTGACGGTCAACCGTCTCTGCGGCTCGGGATTCGAGGCCATCACGCAAGGAGCGCAGCTCATCATGCTGGGCGAGGCGCAGGCGGTACTCGCCGGCGGCGGCGAATCGATGAGCCAGGCTCCCCACGTGGTCCGCGGAGCGCGTTGGGGACTGCGCCTCGGACCGGCGCCGCTCGAAGATCTGCTGTGGGAGTCCTTGAAGGATCCGCAGTGCGGCTTCTCGATGGCGGAGACCGCCGAGAACCTCGCCGACAAATACAAGTTGACCCGCGCCGAGGTGGACGAGGTGGCGGTGGGGTCCCAGCGCCGCGCCAAGCAGGCATGGGAGGACTGCGTATTTCAGGATGAAGTCGTCGCCGTCCCTATAAAGAAGAAGGGCCAGACGGTCGATTTTCGCGCCGACGAGCACATGCGCCCCGAGACGACCCTCGCAGCGCTTGCTGCGCTGAAGCCGTACTTCAAGAAGGATGGACTGGTCACCGCCGGCAACGCCTCAGGGATCTCCGACGGCGCCGCAGCGACGGTGATCGCGAGCGACGCCTACGCCAAAGCCCATGGGCTGAAGCCGCTGGGCCGCCTCGTCGCGTGGGGCGTGGTGGGGGTCGAGCCGAAGTACATGGGGATCGGTCCCGCTCCCGCCGCCCGCAAGGCGCTCGAGAAGGCGGGGCTCACGCTGACCCAGATGGACCTGGTCGAGGTGAATGAAGCGTTCGCGCCGCAGTACCTGGCCGTCGAGAAAGAGCTGGGGCTCGACCGCTCGAAAACGAATGTACACGGGGGGGCGATCGCCATCGGCCATCCACTGGCGGCGAGCGGCGCCCGTATCACGATCCACCTGCTGCACGCGTTGCGACGTGCGGGCAAGCGGCTGGGATTGGGCTCAGCGTGCATCGGCGGCGGACAGGGGCTCGCGGTGATCGTCGAGGCCTTCCCATCCTGAGGAGCACCCATGGGTGAGGCAATGCTGGTCGTCCTGGCGGCCGTCGGTTTCTATCTGTTCAGCGGACTGCGCGTGCTGCGGGAGTACGAGCGCGCAGTGTACTTCTTCCTGGGTCGTTCGTGGGGCGCGAAGGGACCGGGACTGATCTATCTGCCACCGCTGTTTGCGCGGATGCAGAAGGTGAGCTTGCGCGTCATGGCGCTCGACATCCCGCCGCAGGACGTGATCACCCGCGACAACATCTCCATCAAGGTGAACGCCGTCCTGTACATGCGGGTGAAGGACCCCGTGAAGGCGGTCATCGGCGTGGAGAACTATCTCTACGCCACGAGCCAGCTGGCGCAGACCACGCTGCGCTCGGTGCTCGGCGAGACGGAGCTCGACGAACTGCTCGCCAACCGCGAGAAGATCAACTCGATCCTCAAGCAGATCATCGACCAACGCAGCGAGGATTGGGGAATCGAGATGTCGGCGGTCGAGGTGAAGGACGTGGATCTGCCGCCCGAGATGAAGCGCGCCATGGCCCGTCAGGCCGAAGCCGAACGTGAGCGCCGGGCCAAGGTGATCAACGCCGAGGGGGAGCTGCAAGCATCCGAAAAACTGGCCCAGGCGGCCGCGATCATCGGCCGGGAGCCGGCGGCGATTCAGCTCCGCTATCTGCAGACGGTGACCGAGATCGCTTCCGAGAAGAATTCGACCACGATCTTCCCCGTCCCGATCGATCTCTTCAAGGGAGTGCTCGAGGCGATCGGCCCGAGGAGCGGGTCCGTCCCCGCCCTGCCGGCGCAGGCCTCGGGGGAGCGGGTACCGCCCGCTCCCACCCGGGACACGGCGCGGACGTAAGCGTGGCCGATGACCTGATCAGTCGCGAGGCACTCGACCGGATCATCCAGCGCGCGGCCGAGCTGCAAACCGGGGAACGCGACATCGGCGAGGGGCTGAGCGAGCCGGAGCTGCTCGCGCTCGGCAAGGACGTCGGCATCCCGGCCCGCTACCTGAAGCAGGCGCTGCTCGAGGAGCGCACCCGGGCCATCACCGCTCCGCGTTCCGCGTGGTCACTCGCCGGGCCGGCGGAAATCGCCGTGCAGCGCGTCGTGCCGGGCGAGCGGAGCGGTGTCGAACGGGCGCTGTCGCTCTGGATGGAGGATCAGGAGCTGCTGCGGGTCAAGCGGCGCTACCCCGACCGTACGACGTGGGAGCCGCAAGTCGGATTCATGGCGGCGATGCAGCGGGGATTCTCCGGCGGGGGACGGAAGTTCGCCCTTACGCGCGCCGCGGAAATCGTGGGACAGGTCACACCGCTCGAAACGGGGTTCTGCCACGTGCGGCTCTCGGCCGATGTCCGGAACATCCGCCGCGAGCGCGTCGGCGGTGCGGCGGCTCTGGTCGGGGTCGGGACGGTCGCGACGGTAGTGGCGTCGACGATCGGCATCCTCGCCCCCTTCGCCGTCGCACCTGCCGCCGCCTTCGCTGTGGCGGCGACGGCCGTGCTGTTCGCCGGCCGCAGGCAGCAGCTCGAGCGCATCGAGATCGGCATGGAGCAGGTGCTGGACCGGCTGGAGCGGGGCGAGATCAGGCCCGAACACGCCCTCCCCGGTCCGCGCGCCAGCGCGTTCGTTCGGATTGCAGAAGAGATCCGCAAACAATTCCAGGTCTGAGAGCGTCCATGGACGACATCCAGCGCGTTGGGGTGTTGGGGTGCGGCCTGATGGGGAGCGGCATCGCGCAGGTTGCGGCCGCCGCGGGTTACGAGACGTTCGTCCGCGACGTCGCGCCGCCCATCCTCGACAAAGGCAAGGGTGCGATCGAGAAGTCCCTCGCGCGCCTTTTGGAAAAGGGCAAGCTGCCGGCCGCCGATCGCGACGCCACCTTGCAGCGGCTGACCTTCACGACCGCCGTCGCCGACCTGAAGTCGTGCGACATCGTGATCGAAGCGGTGACCGAGGACCTGGAACTCAAGAACGCCTTGTGGAAGGAGCTGGACGGGCTGTGCGGTGCGGGCACGATCTTCGCCTCGAACACCTCGAGCCTGACGATCGCCGCGATGGCCGCTGCGACCAAACGCCCTGACCGGTTCGTCGGCCTGCACTTCTTCAACCCCGTGCCGCTGATGCAGCTGGTCGAAGTGGTGCGCACCGTCACCACGTCGGAAGAGTCGTTCCGCCGCGCGTTCGCGTTCGCCGGCTCGCTCGGCAAGGAGCCGATCGCGGCAAAGGACACGTCGGGGTTCATCGTGAACCTCCTGCTCGTGCCCTATCTGCTCGACGCAGTGCGTGCGCTCGAGCATGGGGTGGGGAGCGTTCCGGATATCGACAAGGCGATGCAGCTGGGGTGCGGGTATCCGATGGGGCCGCTGACGCTGCTCGACTTCGTGGGGTTGGATACGACCTACAAGATCGCGGAGATCATGTTCGCAGAGTATAAGGAACAGAAGTATGCCGCCCCACCGCTGCTCAAGCGGATGGTGCTGGCGGGGCTGCACGGCAGGAAGAGCGGGAAGGGCTTCTACGACTATTCGGCGACACCACCGGTGGTGTCGAGCCTGGGACTCTGACCGAAGGAGCCGCACCGACATGTTCCTGGGATACGACCTGCCGCGGCTCCACGCGGCCCTCAACGATCTCCCGCCGGCGCTGCTCCTGTGTGCCGTGTTGTTCGATCTCGCGGGCTGGATCCTCAGGCGGGAGTCGCTGGTCTGGGCGGGCATCTGGACGCTATGGGCGGGGGTGATCGGCGGCTGGGGTGCCGTCATCGCCGGGGAGCTGGCCGAGGACAGGATCGACCATGGCGAAGCGATCCACGAGCTCATGAAGGTGCATGAGAAGTATGCGCTCATCGCCATGGCCATTTTCACGGTCGTGCTTGCCTGGAAGTTATGGCGCAGGTTCCAGCAAAGTGGGCTCGAAGACCGAGTGCTCAAGCTCATATCCCTCCTCGGACTCGCGATCCTCATTCGCACGGCGATGCTTGGCGGAGAGATGGTGTTCGATCACGCGGCCGGGGTCCCCACGGCGAAATTGCAGACGGAGATCCAAGACCGCGCGGCTGGTCATTCCCACATGGACGGTGACGACGACCACGATCAGGACGCCCCGGCCCCGGACACGACCAAAGCTCCCGATTCCGCGCATGTGCACCCTGCGGGGACGCCGCCGCATTCGCACTGACCGGGTGGGCGGTCAGGCGGTCGGGCGGTCAGGAATCGGGGTGTGGCCCGTCCGACCGCCTGTCCGCCTGTCCGCCCTGTTGGTTATCGCCGCCTGTACTCCCGTCACCACCCGCCCCGGGTTCATGCCGTATCCCCAGGCGCAGGTGAGCATCATCGACGCTCCCGCTCGACGGCTCGTCCCCGAAATGGTGGGGTGGCTTTCGAGCCAGGGGCTGCAGGTGCAGTGGTCCAGCCCCGAGGACGGGTATGTCGAAACGGCGTGGTATAACGTGCGGACCCGCACGTCGACGTTCGGCGACGCCGAGCCGGCGGATCTGCTGAATACCGTGAAGCTCCGCTGTTGGGCCGATCCCAACGTGCCCGGCAAGAGCCAGCTCACCGTCGAAGCGGTCTACCGGCCTACGCTCGATCCCTCGCGCCCCGAGCGCGATCTCGAAGTCATCGCCCCGCAAGGATCGGAAGGAGATCAACTCGCGTCCCAGCTGGCCGACGCGATGAAGAAGCGGTTCGGTGAATGATCGACAACTCTATCTGACCTATGTCGGCGGCCCGACGCTGCTGCTCGAGTGGCGCGGGTTGCGTCTTCTGACGGACCCGACCTTCGATCCCGCCGGCAGCGAATACCCGACGGCCAGCTACACACTGAGCAAGACGCAGGGTCCGGCCGTTTCGCCCGAGCGCCTCGAGCGCGTGGACGCCGTACTTCTGAGCCACGACCATCACTTCGACAATCTCGACGCGGGGGGACGCGCCTTCCTCGAGAGCGCCGGCGCAGTTCTCACCACGACGACCGGCGCCACGCGGCTCGGGGGACGAGCCCGTGGTCTGGCCCCCGGGGACGTCGCGGCGATCCCCGGCACCGCCGGCTCCGCTCTCCACGTGACCGGCACGCCGGCACGGCATGGACCGGCACACGCCGATCGCGGGCCGGTGACCGGGTTTGTCCTGGCGTGGGATGATGAGCCGAACGCCGGGGTCTACATCTCCGGGGACACGGTGTGGTACGAGGAGATCGGAGGTCTCGCACAGCGCTTCGCCATCACCGCAGCGGTGCTGTTTCTCGGTGCCGCCAAAGTGCGGGCGGCGGGCGATTGGCCGCTGACGCTGACCGCCGCTGAAGGAGTGGAGGCCGCGCGGACCTTCGCCGCCGCGACGATCGTGCCCGTACACTATGAAGGGTGGGGACATTTCACCGAATCCCGCGCGGATATCGACGCGGCATTCCGTGCCGCCGGCCTGTCACATCGACTGCAATGGCTGGAGGCGGGCAAGCGCACGGCACTCCGATCGCCCCCGCCAGGCAACCCGCGCTAGCTTTCGGTCTCGGGTGATGAATCACAGCAACGACATCCGCGCGCGCTCCGTGTATTCGGAGGGTGCCGGCATCTACCGGATCATTCCGAGTGCCGTCGCCATTCCGGGGACGGCAGCGGAAGTCCGGGAGCTGGTGCGCGACGCGGAGCGCACGGGAACACCGCTCGTGCCGCGCGGCGCCGGCAGCGGCATGCCCGGTGGCAACGTCGGGAGCGGGCTGGTCGTCGATCTCAGCCAGGGATTCCGAACACTCGAGGTCGACCCACGGCAGCGCACCGCTACGGCAGGTGCTTCCGTCACCTGGGCGCAGGTCAACGACGCGGCTGGTGCACACGGCCTGCGACTCCCGCCCGACCCGTCCTCGGGGGCGTTCGCAACATCAGGTGGCATGGCCTCCACCAACGCCGCCGGCCCCCGCACCGTCCGCTTCGGACCAGTCCGGCGGTGGATCCGGGCGCTCGAGGTCGTTGGGGCCGGTGGGGAGACCCGCTGGATTCGCCGAGATGCGGGGCGGCAAGAGCGGTTCACCCTCGGCGCATCCGAAAGGGAAATGGTCGCTCGGACCTATCCCCGCACCCGCAAACATTCCGCGGGATATGGTCTGGACGCGTTCGCGGCGTCCGGTGACGAGGTGGATCTCTTCGTCGGCGCCGAGGGCACGCTCGGGATCATTACGACCGTCGAATGGCGCCTCGACCCCATTCCCGCCGCGGTCGCCGGGCTCACCCTCGGGTTGGCCGACCTCGCAGCGCTCGGTGAAGCCGTCCCTTTTCTCCTCAGCCTCAACCCCTCCGCGGTCGAGCTGTTGGACCGCACCCTCCTCGCCTTCGTCGCCGAGGCGGGTGGAGATGTGCCGGAGGGCATCGAGGGGCTGCTGCTCGTGGAGTTCGAGCGCGAACAGGCGCCGGCGGCACGGGGGGCCGTCGGCGATGCCGTCCGGGGCTTGAAACACCTCGCACGCACCGTCGAGACAGCTCCTGACCGGGCAGGCCTCGAGCAGCTGTGGAAGATCCGCCGCTTGGCGAGCCCAGCCCTCGCGCGGCTCCCTGAGACCCGCCGGTCCCTGCAGGTGATCGAGGATGGGTGCGTCCCCGTCGATCAGTTGGAGGCCTATATCGTGGCGCTGCGGGCGGCAGCGGCGGCCCGGGAGATCCCGGTCGCGATCTTCGGGCATGCCGGAGACGCCCACGTTCACGTCAACGCGCTCCCCGACGTCACCCGGCCGGGATGGGAACAGTCTGTCAGCGCCTTGTTCGACGAGGTGACGGAGGTGCAACGCCGCCTGGGGGGCACGCCGAGTGGCGAGCACGGCGTCGGGCGGTTGCGCGCCGGCGTGCTGGAGCGGTTCCTCGGCGCGGATGTGATGCAGCTGTTCGGTCGCTTGCGGAGCGCCTACGATCCGCGCTCGATCTTCAATCCCGGTGTTATACTCCCCACCGCCGACTGGCGGCCGCTCGCGCACCTGAAGGTCGGCGACGGCGCCGCCCCGATACCCGACGACATCGCCCATCGCTTGCGTGACATCGAACGGACGGCCGGCTGGGCTACGCCAAAGGTCGAGCTGGCACGAACGCCCTGACAACCTGACACCTGGCACCGCATGGAAATCTTCCGCGCCCCTCGCGTCTCACTCCTCGCCCGGCCCGAGTTTGTCGAGCCCGCGCACCTCGCCGTCCAATGGAAGGGGGAGGCGTCGAGCGGCGAGCGACTCGCCGAGTTCGCCGGCCGTCTCTGCTACATGAGCCAGCAGAACCCGGCGCAGCGCTCCACCGCCGAGTACCTCGAGAACATCAAGAAGCAGGGACACGGGTCGGTCATCGAGCATGCCGTGTACGTGCTGCTCATCGAGGGCATCTCACGGTCCTGTTCGCACGAGCTGGTGCGGCACCGCGCCGGCTTCGGATACTCGCAGCTCTCGCAACGCTACGTCGACGAGTCGCATGCCGCGTTCGTCGTGCCGCCCGCGATCCTCGGCGACGCAGCGCTCGAAGCCGAGTGGGAGAAGCAGGTCGGCGCGGCGCAGGAAGCGTACGTCCGGGCGGTTGAGGCGCTGATGCAACGGTACGAGTGGGTGAGCGACAAAGTGCATCGTCGCAAAATGGCGCGTGAAGCAGCGCGCTCCGTCCTTCCCAACGCGACCGAAACGAAAGTCGTGGTTTCCGCCAATGCGCGCGCATGGCGCACGATGCTGGAGCTGCGCTGCGGCGAAGGAGCGGAGCTCGAAATCCGGCGCATGGCCGTCGCATGCCTGCGCGTATTGCAGCGCGAGGCGCCCGCGTTGTTCTCCGATTTCTCCATTTACAACGCCGACGACCGACAGGAAGCTGCGCGCGTGGAGTACCACAAGGTCTGAATGCGTGAGAGGTGAGACGTGAGCGGTGAGCGGTAGCGTCTGATCGCATCCTCTCATTCCTTACCTCTCACCTCTCACGCTTTTTTTTCGATCTTGCCTATTGCGTATCTCGCGCTTTTATCGTATTCATTCACAGACGCAAGCAGTTAGCGAAGCAGGACCGTTCGATTGAACGGCCCCTTTTTGTAGGAGGTCACCCGAGACCACATGCGAATCGGTCTCGCATACAATCAGAAACCGGACACCGCCCCCGCTCCGCACGCTTCGAGCAAGACCGGCGATGTGTACGCCGAGTGGGACGAGCCATCCACCATCGACGCGGTGGAGCAGGCTCTTGGTCTCTTCGGAAGCGTCATCCGGCTCCACGCCGACGCCACCTTCCCGCAAAAACTCGCGCGCGCACGCGTGCAGCTCGTGTTCAACATGGCCGAAGGGCTGTACGGCCAGAATCGCGAAGCGCACGTCCCCGCGATCTGCGAGTACTTGAACGTCCCCTACACCGCGAGCGATCCGCTCACACTGTCGCTCTCGCTGCACAAGGCGCGCGCCAAGGAGATTCTCACGTACCACGAAGTGCCGAACGCGCGCTTCGCCCTGGTGCACGAGCAGGTCGATCTGGCGCGAGTACGGCTGCCCTATCCGTTGTTCGTCAAACCGGTCGCGGAGGGGTCCGGTAAAGGCATATTTGCCAACAACTTATGCCGAAGCCGGACACAGCTGCGAGAGCGTGTCTCTTTCCTCTTAGAGACCTACAAGCAGCCGGTGCTGGTCGAGACGTACCTCCCCGGCCCCGAATTCACCGTCGCGATCCTGGGAAACGGCACTGAGGCGTACTGTCTGCCGATCGTGGGATTCGATTTCTCGACCCTTCCGGTGGGCGCGACGCCGGTCTACGGCTACGAAGCGAAGTGGATCTGGGACACCGCCGAGCACCAGCTGGAGATTTTCGAGTGCCCCGCCAGGGTCCCCGAGAAGCTCTATCGCCACATCGAACTCGTCGCCCTCGACGCGTATCAGGCGCTGGGCTGCCGCGATTGGTGCCGCATCGACATCCGGCTCGACGAAGCCGGCGTGCCGAACGTCGTGGAGCTCAATCCGCTCCCCGGCATCATTCCCGACCCGCGCATGAACAGCTGCTTCCCCAAGGCTGCGCGCGCCGCCGGGTTCACCTACGAAGATCTGATCCAGGAAGTCGTCCGCATCGCCTGGAAGCGCTGCACGGGGCGGGAGCTGGCCGTCGGCGCAACGGTCGGCGCACTCCGGGCCGGGGCGACGGCGTGAGGGTCGGCATCCTCTACGATCCCGGCGCCGAAGACTGGAGCCCCGAGGATATCGCGGGGGTGATGAAGGCGGTCAACGAAATCGCCCGCATCTTCGAGGGGATGGGGCACGTCGCGAAGAAGCTTTCCGTCAAGCACGACATGCGCTGGTTCGCCGAAGCCCGGCGCACCGACCTCGTCTTCAACCTGTGTGAGGGCGTCCACGGCTTCTCCCAGTGGGAGGAGCACGTCGTCGCGTCGCTCGAGTTCGCGGGCGTCCCCTTCACGGGCTGCGGCCCCTGGACGATCGCCGCCTGCCGTCGCAAGGCGACCGCCAACGCCATTCTCGCGCAGGCCGGGCTGCCGATCCCCCGCTGGACGCTCGCCCAGGGGAAGATCCCCGACGACTTCCCGCTCCCCGCGATCGTCAAGCCCGCCGCGGAAGACGCGAGTGCGGGCCTCGACCGCGGATCGGTCGTGACCGACATGAAGGCGCTGCGCGCCAAGGTCGCGCTCATGACCGAGCAGTTCGACGAGGTGCTGGTGCAGCAGTACGTCCCCGGCCGCGAGTTCAATGTCGGCTTCGTGGGAAGCCGCGTGCTCCCCGTCGCCGAGATCGACTTCACCGGGATGCCCGAGGGCTCGTGGCCGATTCTCACCTATGCCGCCAAGTGGCACACCGGATCGGCCGAGGACCTGGGCAGCGTACCGGTGTGTCCCGCCCAGATCTCCCAGCGCCTCGCCGACCGGCTGATGAAGATCGCCGATCTCGCCTGGCGCACGATGCAGGGCAAGGGATACGGCCGCGTCGACCTGCGGGTCGACGACACCGGCCGAGTCTGGGTGCTCGAGGTCAACCCCAACCCCGACCTCAACGACGACGCCGGGTTGTCGCGCATGGCGGCAGCAGCAGGATGGGACTACCCCGAGCTGGTACGGCGCATCGCCGAGTCGGCGCTGCGCGAGGCGCAGGGCGCCCGGGCCGCGCGTGAGCTGCTCGCTCCGACCCGTCGGACGCGCGCACCGCGCACGACTTGAAACGCTGGTCCGGGACACCGGCCTGTTTCGCGAGGCCGAAGTCCGGACCGCGGTCGAGCTGCTGGACGAGGCGCTGGACGGCGACGACGACTACCGCTTCCTCGGTGCCTTCGACGGCGACGAGCTGGTCGGCTACGCCTGCTTCGGCCCGACGCCCGACACCCTGGGCACGTTCGACCTGTACTGGATCGCAGTGGACCGGCAGCGGCAGGGGACGGGAATCGGGACGCAGCTCGTCGAAGCGGTCGAACAGGCCCTATCGGCTGTCGGCGGCCGGCTGATCGTGGTGGAGACGTCGTCCCGTGCCGATTACGACCCGACACGCCGCTTCTATGAAGCGCGAGGGTACGGAAAAACCGCGACGATCCCAGGCTACTACGCCCCCGGCGACGACCTGGTGATCTACATAAAGGATCTCACGCGATGGACATGAGCTGGCAGGAGCTGCTGCGCAAGAGAAGCATCGCGTCGCTCGAGGGCCTGGCGGAGCGGTTCGGGCCCGAGCACGTGGGCGAGATCGAGCGGCTCAAGCAGGCCGCCGAAAACTTCGAGTTCCGCATCTCCCCGGCGATGGTAGACCTGATCAAGGAGCCCGGCGACCCGATCTGGAGACAGTACGTTCCGACGGTCCAGGAGCTCCAGATCGAGGACGGGATCGTCGACTCGCTCGCCGAAGACGCCCACTCCCCCGTCCCCAACATCACCCATCGCTATCCCGACCGCGCGCTCTTCCTCGTCAGCCCGGTATGCGCCAGTTACTGCCGCTTCTGCACCCGGCGCCGCAAAGTGGGCGACCCCGAGAAGATTCCGATGGCCCAGCTCGAGTCGGCGTTCCGCTACCTCGAGGAGCACGGCGAGATCCGCGATGTCATCATGTCGGGGGGCGATCCGTTGCTCCTCTCCGACCGCCGCCTCGACGAGATCTGCGCCCGGCTGCGCGCCATCCCGCACCTCGAGATCATCCGCATCGGGAGCCGGGTCCCCTGCCACCTCCCCGAGCGCATCACCCCGGAGCTGTGCGCGATTCTCAAGCAGTACCACCCCTTCTACATCAACACGCACTTCAACCACCCCGACGAGCTGACTCCGGCCGCCGTGCGCGCGCTCGGCATGCTCGCCGATGCCGGCATCCCGCTGGGCTGCCAGACCGTCCTGTTGAAGGGCGTAAATGACGATCCGACCGTCATGAAGCAGTTGATGCAGAAGCTGCTCACCGCGCGGGTCCGCCCCTATTACATCTACCAGTGCGACCAGGTGGCCGGGGCCGAGCACTTCCGTACGACGGTGGAAAAAGGGCTGGAGATCGTGCGGGCGCTGCGTGGCTGGACGAGCGGCCTCGCCGTGCCGCACTACGTCATCGACGCGCCGGGCGGCGGCGGCAAGATCCCGCTGCTCCCCGAATACGTCGAAGCGATCGACGACGACCGCGTCGTCCTGCGGAACTACGCCGGCAAGCGTTTCGTCTACAAGCAGCCGATGGCCGACTCCGGGGCAATCCCCGAGCAGTTCGAGCCTGTCCTGGTAGGGTGACTAGGACCTTCCTCTCACCCGTGGAGCAGGGTGAGAGGAGCGCGACGAGTCCAGCGTGGCCAGCAGTGAGTCGACGCCCCCAAACCCCTCTCGATCCTTGCGATAATCGGCATTCTGCGGATCTACCGCCGGCCAGTCTCGCAGCCGATCGGGCGAGTACAAGCCCGCCATCATCCCCATCGCGTTAATCAGCGTATCTGACGTGGGGTTGTCGTAGACCACCACCAGGCGGTAGGGATGGCCGGTCTTGAGATGCGGGCCGCGGTGCCAGAGCGCGAAGATCGGGCGCTCCACGGCCAGCGTGTGGCCGGTGCTGTCGCGGCGCGTGAGTACTTTCGCCAGGATGTGGCCGTTGGCAGCGTCCTCGAGGCGCATCATCACGGCGTGGTCGTGCAGGTGCCCGCTGGCGGCGAGAAGATGGCCGCTGGCCGCCACGGTGAACTGCTTCGTCACGACCAGGCCCCCTGGCGGCACCTCGAATCCGTCCGTCCCGCCGTTGACATGATTGACGTCCACCAGGAACGGCAGCACGTCGAGCGGGGCCGGTTGCCGGTGCCCGTTGAGCAGGAAGGTGTAGCGCACGTAGGCGCCATCGACGTCGCGCCCCGTGAGGTTGTCCCACATGATCACAATACCGAGCCGCATGCCCGCCTGCATCGGGAGCCCGAGCGCGCCGGGTATGGTGATGTCCTGCGTCTCCTCACCGAAGGAGAAGGGGCACTCGGCGATCGGCTCGACCAGCTGGCGGCGATCGAAGTTCACCATGTAGGTGTGGTGGAGCAGGCGCCGCGGGAGGGCGTGCCCGGCGCTGTCGATGACTTCCAGCTCTACCCCACGGAACCGTGCGTCGACCGGCCATGTGAAGGCGCCTTCGAGCTCGTCGTGATTGCGGCGCATCATCATCATGTCGCCCATCATCGAAGGAGACTGCGGTACGTGGAACGGCCCGATCGTGACCGCCAGCGTATGCCGGCGCTCATCGACTCGCACAGCCACCCGCTTGTTGGACACGGGAGGCTGGTGGATCCTGGAGTCGCTGAGGCGAGCGGCTGGCATTGCGGTCAGGGCTATAAGGGCGAGTACGGCGTTCGTCGTCACGTGGTGGCTCCAGTATTCAGTTGAAGGCGCGCCGGTCGGATGGCGCGACTGCACACGAGACCCGGCCCGCGCCCAGGCGGTCACGTCCAGACGTTGGTACCCCATTGCTTCACGATCGCGGTGGAGTAGATTGCTGGTTGCAGGTGCGCCATCCCCGACCCACGAGGAAACATACGATGCGCAACCGGTCACTGCAGATCGCGCTGGCTAATCTGAATACCCTGAATCCCCGTCCTGGGGGCGTTCGGGCGAGCTAGCGCGCATCTCGTGACAGACTCGAAACCCGACCCGCTCCCCAACTCGGAGCGGGTTTTTCTTTGTCGCTGAACAGAGAAAGGGAGGGCCGCGAATTGACGGAGGATCACGGCCGGCGAACCTGGGATCGCACCGGAGCAGGACCCACGCCCGATCCCTGGCGGGAGAAAGATGCGTGCGGCGTCGGCCTCATCGCTCGCGCGTCGGGTGCTCCCGCTCGCGCAGTGACGGATCTCGCCCTGACGGCGCTCGCACGGCTGGCGCATCGCGGCGCCGCCTCCAGCGATCACTCGGGCGACGGCGCCGGCATCCTCACCCAGATTCCACGGCGACTCCTCGCCGCGGAAGCGGCGCAGCTGGGGTTACCGGTCGATCCAGACCAGCCCTTCGCCGTCGGCATGTTCTTCCTCCCGGCCGCCGACGACGCTCGTGCGGCCGGGATCGGGCTCGTCGAGCAGGTGCTCACCGCCGACGGGTTCACCATCCTTGGTTGGCGGGACGTCCCGGTGGTAGCTGCGCGGCTGGCGGGCACCGCGCGCGCCACCAGCCCGGTCGTTCGACAGGTGTTCGTCGCCGCTCCCGGCAGCGCCGCCGACGACACGGAGTGGGAGAGTCGCTTGTACCTGTCACGCCGCGAGATCGAGCGGCGCACCGTCGACCTCGGCTGGGATCCGTTCTTCGTTTGCTCGCTGTCCTGTCGCACCATCGTCTACAAGGCGCTGCTGACCGGCCCGCAGCTGCCGGCTTTCTATGAGGACCTGCGGCGCCCCGAGTACGAGACGGCGATCGCCGTGTTCCACCAGCGCTATGCGACGAACACCGCCCCGAAGTGGACGTTGGCGCAGCCGTTCCGGATGCTCGCTCACAACGGCGAGATCAACACGCTGTGGGGCAATCGCAATGCGATGCTGGCGCGCGAGCCGCTGCTCGCGTCGCCGCAATGGGGCGCGGCGATCGAGCGGGTAAAGCCGGTCATCTGGCCCGACGGCAGCGATTCGGCGAGCCTCGACAACGCCCTCGAGCTGCTGGTGCGGTCCGGTCGCGATCCCGTCCATGCCCTCATGATGCTCGTCCCCGAGCCTCTGGACGGCGTGCGGGACGCCGACCCGGTGCTGCGCGGGTTCTACCGCTACCACGAGGCGCTGGTCGAGCCCTGGGATGGCCCGGCGGCGCTGGCGCTCTCGGACGGCGTCACCGCCATCGCAGCGGTGGATCGCAACGGCTTGCGCCCCTGCCGCTACAAGATCACGCGCGATGGAGTGCTGATCGCGGCCTCGGAAGTCGGCGTCGTCGACGTGCCGGCCGAGCAGGTGCTCGAAAGCGGCCGGCTCGCCCCGGGCGAACTGATCGCGGTCGACACGCGGCGCAACGCGATTCTGCACAGCGCCCAGGCCAAGCGGGAAGTGGCGGGCCGGCACCGCTATGCTCGCTGGACGGCGCAATGCGTCCACGCGCTGCGCGAGCAGACCGCGCCGGCGGCGCCGCCCGCTGCAGCCGATCTCCGCCCGCGGCAAGTCGCCTTCGGCTACGGATTCGAAGACATGCGGTACGTGGTGCAGCCGATGAGCGAGGGTCAGGACCCGCTGTGGAGCATGGGCGACGACACGCCGCTGCCGCCCCTGTCGCGGCTGCCGCAGAGCCTCTACACGTATATGCGGCAGCGTTTCGCCCAGGTCACGAACCCGGCGATCGATGCGATTCGGGAATCATGCGTCATGTCGTTGAGCATGCTCGTGGGACGCCGCGGCTCGCTCCTCTCCCGCCAGCCGACGGCGATTCGCCTCGTCCGGCTGTCGCACCCGGTCCTGCTGGACGGGGAGCTCGCGGAACTGCGCGGCGTCACCGGAGTGCAGGCGATCACACTCCCGTGCCTGTGGCCGGCCGGCGCAGGACCGGAGGAGCTCCGGCCCGCGCTGCGCGATCTGTGTCGCGCCGCCGAGCGGGAGATCCAGCATGGCGCCCGCATCCTGATCCTCAGCGACCGCGGGGTCGATGCGAACCACGCGCCGATTCCGCTACTCGTCGCGATCGGCGCGATCCACAATCACCTGCTGCACAAAGGGCTGCGCCATCGGACGGGGCTCGTCGCGGAAGCCGGCGATGCCTGGGATGTCCACCACATCGCCGCGCTCATCGGATACGGAGCGGAGGCGGTCCACCCCTGGGTCGCTTTGGAGACCGCTGCGGAAGGTGGCGGCGCGGCGGCGGTTGGGACGCTCCGTTCGTCACTCGAAAGGGGACTGCTGAAGGTCCTTGCGAAGATGGGGATTTCCACGCTGAGCTCGTACTGCGGCGCCCAGATCTTCGAGAGCGTGGGCCTCGGAGCCGAGGTGATCGACGAGTGCTTCCCGGGAACCGCGTCGATGATCGGAGGCATCGGCTTCGTCGAAATCGCCGAGGACGTGCTGGCCCGCCATCGCGCCGCCTTCCCCGAAGCGGCCGGCGACACTGTTCCTCTCCCCGATCACGGCCGGGTACGCTACCGCCGTGACGGCGAGGACCACGCATGGTCACCCCAGGTGGTCACTGCCCTCCGGAAGGCGGTTGAGACGGGATCGGCGAAGGCGTTGGGCGACTTCATGCGTCAGGCCGAAGCACGCGAGCCGCTGAACCTGCGGCACCTGCTGGGGGTGCGCCGCGGTGCTCCCATTCCGATTGGCGAGGTCGAACCGGTAGAGGCGATCCGCCAGCGCTTCATTTCTACGGCGATGTCGCTGGGCGCGCTCTCGCCCGAGGCGCATGCGACGCTCGCCATCGCGATGAACCGTATGGGGGCGCGCTCCAACTCCGGTGAGGGAGGCGAGGATCCGGTGACCTTCCGCCGCTCCACCACCGGCGACCGGGTCGACAACCGGATCAAGCAGGTCGCCTCAGCGCGGTTCGGGGTGACGACGGAGTACCTGACCCGCGCCGACGAGCTCGAGATCAAGATCGCCCAGGGGTCGAAGCCTGGTGAAGGCGGCCAGCTTCCAGGACACAAGGTCACCGAGCTGATTGCGCGGCTGCGGCACGCCACGCCGGGAGTGGCGCTGATCTCGCCGCCGCCGCATCACGACATCTACTCGATCGAGGATCTGGCACAGCTGATCCACGACCTGAAGCAGGTGAACCGGCGCGCCCGAATCGGGGTCAAGCTGGTCGCCGAGGCGGGCGTGGGACGCGTGGCGACCGGCGTCGCCAAGGCGCACGCCGACTACGTGCTGGTGTCCGGTCACAACGGCGGCACCGGCGCGTCGCCGCTGTCTTCGATCAAGCACGCGGGGTCGCCCTGGGAGCTCGGGGTCGCTGAAACGCATGCGATCCTGACGGAGAACGGCCTGCGCGAGCGCATCGAGCTGCGCACCGACGGGGGCTTGCGCACCGCGCACGACGTGATCGTCGCGGCAGCACTCGGCGCGGAGGCATACGGCTTCGGGACCGCTCCGCTCGTCGCCATCGGCTGCGCCATGGCCCGCCAGTGCCACTTGAACAGCTGCCCCACGGGCATCGCGACGCAGCGGCCGGAGCTGCGCCGCAAGTTCAAAGGGACGCCCGAGCAGGTGATCGCCTACTTCACACTGATCGCCGAGGAAGTACGGCAGCTGCTGGCGACCATGGGGTGCCGCAGCCTGCAGGAAGTCATCGGCCGCATGGATCTGTTGCAGCGGATCGATCGGCCCGAGCGTCCCCGGGCCCAGCTGCTCGACCTTTCCCTGCTCTTGGGCGAAGCCCCGGTGCCCTCCCGGCCGCCACGCTACAATCACCGCATCGAGCGGCCCGGGATCGAATACCTGGACGAGCGGATCCTCGCCGACCTGAAGCCCAGTCTCGACTGCGGGCGTCCGTTCGCGGGAGATTACCGGATCGGCAATCACCACTTGAGCGTCGGCGCGCGTATCGCCGGGGTTATTTCCGGGTGGACCGGGGACGCGGGGCTCCCGGCAGGATCGGTGCGGTTGAACTTCCGGGGGAGCGCCGGCCAGAGCTTCGGAGCGTTTGCGCTGCCGGGGATGCATCTCGTGCTCGAAGGGGAGGCCAACGATTACGTGGGGAAGGGGCTCTGTGGTGGGGAGATCGTTGTGCGCCCCTTCGAGCAGGCGGGGTATGCCGCAGCGTCGCATGAGCACGTGATCCTGGGCAATACGGTGCTCTACGGCGCCACGTCGGGCCTCCTGCTGGCCGCGGGCCGGGCAGGTGACCGCTTCGCCATCCGGAACTCTGGTGCCACTGCCGTAGTCGAGGGAGCGGGAGACCACTGCTGCGAGTACATGACCGGGGGAACGGTCGTCGTGCTGGGCCGCGTCGGCCGCAACTTCGGCGCTGGGATGACGAGCGGCGTCGCCTACGTCCTGGACGAGGACGGCACGCTGGATGCCCGCCACAATCTGGAGTCGGTGACGATCGCTGCACTCGGCCGACGGGAGGAAGCCGCGCTGCGGAAGCTGGTGCGGCTGCACTTCGACCGGACCCGAAGCCCGCGAGCCCGGACGATCCTCCGCGGGTGGCGGGCGTTCCGTTGGCGGTTCCGGGTCGTGCGTGCGCGTCCGGCGGTCGCCGCCCCGGTCGCGCCGCAACTGGTCGAGGAGACGGCGTCGCGGTAGTCTTTCCGCATGACGAATCAGGCCAAGCGCCAGACGACGGTGGGGCTGGTGCAGATGAGCATGACCGCCGACCCCCAGGCCAATCTGGAGAAGGCGATCGCGCGCGTCCGGGAGGCGGCCGGACGCGGCGCGACGCTGATCTGTCTTCCGGAGCTCTTCCGCACCCTCTACATCGGCCAGCGCGAGGATCACGACTTCTTCAATCTCGCCGAGGCGGTTCCTGGGCCTTCCACGGAAGCGCTCGGGATGATCGCGCGGGAGCTCAAGGTCGTGATCGTCGCGTCGCTGTTCGAACGCCGGGTGGCGGGACTGTACCACAACACCGCAGCCGTGCTCGATTCCGACGGCACGGTCCGTGGGATCTACCGCAAGATGCACATCCCCGATGATCCCTCGTACTACGAAAAATTCTACTTCACGCCCGGCGACCTGGGCTTCAAGGCCTTCGACACGGCAGCGGGCCGCATCGGCACGCTCGTCTGCTGGGACCAGTGGTATCCCGAGGCCGCGCGGCTCACGGCGTTACAGGGCGCTGCCATTCTCTTGTATCCCACGGCGATCGGATGGCACCCTGGCGAGAAGGCGAAGTACGGACCGCAGCAGCTCGACGCCTGGCGTACGATCCAGCGCAGCCACGCGATCGCCAACGGCTGCTACGTCGCAGCGGTGAATCGCGTCGGGTTCGAGCAGCTCGACGGCCAGGGGGCCGGCCTCGAGTTCTGGGGGCATTCGTTCCTCGCCGATCCGTTCGGAGTCGTCGTCGCCGAGGCGCCGGCCGACGCGGAAGCGATCCTCGTCGCTCCGCTCGACCTGGGACGGCTGGAAGAGGTGCGGCGCAACTGGCCGTTCCTGCGTGACCGCCGCGTGGATGCCTACGCCGGGATCGACCGGCGTTACCTCGGCGACCCTGACTAGACAGACGCCCCTGCCGACATCCGAGGACAGCCCGAGCGCGCTGGGTTATCGCATGCCCGCCGAGTGGGAACGGCATGCAGCGACGTGGCTTGGCTGGCCGCACAACACCACCGACTGGTCCGGCAAGTTCGGTCCCATCCCCTGGGTGTATGGCGAGATCGTGCGGCACCTCGTGGCTGGCGAGACGGCGCGCATCCTGGTGAATTCCCGGACCCGCGAGTCGGCGGCACGCCGCCTCCTCCAGCGCGTCGGTGTCGACCTCGACGCGGTGCAGTTCCTCCGCTTCCCCACCAACCGCGGGTGGACCCGGGATTCGGGGCCCATCTTCGTGCACCGGGAGGAGCCCGAGCCCGGGCTCGCCATCGTGCGGTTCCAGTTCAACGGCTGGGCCAAGTATCCCGACTGGAAGAAGGACGCGCGGCTGCCGGAGCTGGCCGCGCGGCGGCTTCACCTTCCACTGTTCGACATCAAGCGGGAGGGCCGCCGCGTCGTACTCGAAGGCGGGTCGATCGACGTCAACGGTCGCGGGACCCTGATCACCACCGAGGAGTGCCTGCTCGATCCGCTGGTGCAAGTTCGGAACCCGCAATTCACGCGCGCTGACGTCGAAGCAGTCCTGCGAGAAACGCTGGGCGTCACGAAGGTCCTGTGGCTCGGCCGCGGGATCGCGGGAGACGACACGCACGGGCACGTGGACGATTTGTGCCGCTTCGTCGGCGCGCACCGTGTGGTGCTCTGCCGGGAGCGCAATCCGGGGGACGCGAATTACGCGGCGCTCGAGGAGAACCGCGAGCGTCTGGAGGATATGCGCGCGGAGGACGGCAGCAGCCTCGAGGTCATCGATTTGCCGATGCCGGCGCCCGTCACCTTCGACGGGCGCCGTCTCCCCGCCAGCTACGCCAACTTCTACATCGCCAACGATGCCGTCCTCGTGCCGACGTTCAACGACCCCGAGGACCGCAACGCCCTCGGCATCCTGGCGGAGGTGTTCCCCGATCACCCGGTCGTCGGCATTCACGCCGTCGACCTCGTGTGGGGACTCGGCACGCTGCACTGCCTCACACAGCAGGAGCCCGCGTCTTGACGGGTCATCCCTCCCCGGTATACTCCGCCGGGGATCGGTGCGAAAAGCGCGGCTTCACCGATCGCCGCTGCACCGCCCGCTCCCGAAATGGAAGCGGGCGTTCCTGTTTCACCTCGTGGACCAGGAGAATCCGATGCGCCTGATTACGACCATCGTACGGCCGGAGCGTCTGCCCGAGGTGAAGGCAGCGCTGTTCCGTGCCGGCGTCACCGGGATCACGCTGAGTCGCGTCACCGGACACGGCGGGGAGCGGGAGGTGGTGGAGCAATACCGCGGCAGCACGGTCGTCGCCGAATTCCACGAGAAGGTGAAGATCGAGATGGTCGTGTCCGAGCCGTTCGTGGAGCCGACGATCCAGGCGATTCTCTCCTCGGCCCGCACCGGAGAGGTGGGTGACGGCAAGATCTTCGTGCAGCCGCTGGACCGCGTGATCCGCATCCGCACCGGTGAGGCCGACAACGAGGCGCTCACCGCCGTCAACGCCGATCAGGTGCAACAGGCCGCGATCGACGCGGCGGAGCAGCCATGAACCAGATCTCGGCCGGGGATACCGCCTGGGTGCTGGCCTCGAGCGCCCTCGTCCTCCTGATGACGGTCGGTCTCGCCTTCTTCTACGGCGGCCTCGTCCGGTCGAAGAACGCGCTCAATACGATGATGATGAGCGTCGTCGCGCTCGGTGTGATCGGCCTGCAGTGGGTGCTGTTCGGGTACTCCCTCGCTTTCGCGCCCGGCAACGGCTGGATCGGCGGGCTCAGCTGGTGGGCGTTCCGCGGCGTCGGTCTCGACCCCAACCCCGCCTACGCGGCCACCATCCCGCTCCAGGCGCACGCCATCTTCCAGGCGATGTTCGCCGTCATCACGCCGGCACTGATCTCCGGTGCGATCGTGGAACGGATGCGCTTCCGGGCGTACACCGCGTTTCTCGTGCTCTGGGCGACGTTCGTCTACGTGCCCTTGGCCCATTGGGTGTGGGGGTCGGGTGGGTGGCTGCAGAAGCTGGGCGCGCTCGACTTCGCCGGCGGCACTGTGGTGCACATCTCCGCCGGTGTCTCGGCGTTCGTCGCGGCGCGAATGCTGGGGCCGCGCCAGGGCTTTCGCCGCACTCCCCTCGTGCCGCACAACGTCCCGCTCGTGCTGCTCGGCGCCGGGCTGCTCTGGTTCGGGTGGTTCGGCTTCAACTCAGGGTCGGCGCTCGCGGCCAACGGCATCGCGGTCCTGGCGTTCGTCAACACCAACACCGCCGCTGCCGCGGCTCTCGTGATGTGGGCGGCGCTCGATACGCTGCGCGGCGGCAAGGTGACCGCGGTAGGCGCCGCAACCGGCGCCGTCGTGGGGCTCGTGGGGATTACCCCCGCCGCGGGATACGTCACGGCTCGGGCGGCGATCGTCATCGGCGCAGCCTGCGCGTTGCTCAGCTACTTCGCGATCCAGCGGCGCTCGAAAAGCGGGCTCGACGATTCGCTCGACGTCTTCTCGTGTCACGGCCTCGCCGGGATCGGCGGCGCGCTCCTGACGGGGGTGTTCGCGAACAAATTCGCCAATCCCGGCGCCGCCAACGGCCTGCTGCATGGAAATCCCGGCCAGCTGGGCATCCAGGCATTGGCGGTGGCGGCGGCGATCGGCATTGCCGCAGTGGGGACGTTCGTGATTTTCATCGTCGTCCGTGCAATCTTCGGCGTACGGCCCGAAGTCCGCGACGAGATTACCGGGCTCGACCTCACCGAACACGGTGAAGAGGCGTACCTGGGCGGCGATCTCGGCGGCCTCGCGGGCCCCGGCGTGACGATCGGGGAGGGGGTGGTGCTCTCCGCGCCGCCGCCCAAAGTGGCGGTGCGATGACGGTCCCCACTCCCGCGCCGGCGGAGTACGTCTACCGCGACAAGAAGCTTGGCGACACCACGCCCATCACGCTCCAGACGGCGTCGGACGTTTTCCGTCCGACGTCGACCTCGGTGCTGTTGTTACGGGCAGCGCGGCACCTGCTGGAGCAACGGCCGGCGGCGTCCGTGCTCGACCTGGGGTGCGGCTGTGGGGTGGTCGCGGTGGTGCTGGCGGGCGCAGTCGGCAATGGCGGGAAGGTGTCGGCGTCGGATGTGAGCCCCGCCGCCGCCAGGCTCACGCTCAAGAACGCCGCGAAGAACGGCGTATCGGTCGAGTGCCGCTCGGGGAGTCTGTTCGAGCCGTGGGCCGGTCGCCGGTTTGACCTGATCGTCGACGACGTGGCGGGGGTCGCGGAGCCGCTCGACCGTCTCTCGGGCTGGTATCCGGGCGATGTGCCGAGTGAGGCGGGGCCCGACGGGACGCGCTGGATCCTCGAGATCCTCGATCAGGCGCCGAACTACCTCGAGCCGGGCGGCCGTATGGTGTTCCCCGTGATCACGCTCGCCCGGGAGGACACCGTCCTCGCGAAAGCGCGCGAGCGGTTCGGCTCGGTCAAGCTGCTGGAAGAACAATGGTATCCGCTCACCGAGGCGTTGACGCCGCATCTGCCGTTGATCGAGCGGCTCGCCGCCGAGGGACGGGTTCGTCTGCAGCAGCAAGGCAGCCGGACCTGCTGGGCGACGATGATCTACCTGGCGGAAGAACCGCGCTGATTGCGGCTCACGCGCCGCTGGTTCTCCAGTAGATCGCGTAGCGCTCGTCGAACAGGAGATGGAACGGGACGAGCGTGACGTCCCGTGGTTGACCGACCGTTGCGAACTCGAGCGCAGCACCCCTTCGTGTGATCCAGGTAGCGGGGTCCCCGCTGGCCGTGAAGTCCGGAGCGGGCACCGCGGCGGCTTTGTACTCCGGCACCGTCCGCGGCTTCGTGGGCTCGGCGCGCAGCACCGCGGGCGTGAGACCCTCCGTCCCGAGCTTTCCCGCCAGCACCAGCGGCCCATACATCACCGCCACGAGCGACGGATCGTCGGGCATCGGATGCAGGTGCAGCCCCATGGGGAGCGACAGCGTGAGCCGGTCTCCATCGCGCCAGGTGCGGTCGAGCACGTAGTAGCCACCCGGCGCGGCGAAACCGTCGAGGACTCTGGCGTTGAGGGTGGCGGTGCCGCCGTGGGTCGCCCAGTACGGCACGCGCACGCGCAGCGCGAAGCGCGTGGGCTTCGCGGCGTGCACCGTGAGCGTCGTGCCTTCCTCCTCGGGGAAACGCGTGGTTTGCACCAGACGCACGCCGCGCTCCCGCCAATCCAGCTCCGAGGCGATGAACAGGTTGACGTACACCCCTGCGTCGTCGTGGAAGTAGATGCTGTCGCCCAGTTTCGAGAACGCCTCGCTCATCGTCCCGGTGCAGCACCAGTAATCGGCGCCCGGTGTCCCGAACAGCTTCCAGAGGCCTGGCGCCAGATTCACGTAGTAGAGCTTTTCGCCGTCTCGTGGATGCTGGCTTCCGAGAATCCCGTTCCACAGAGCGCGCTCGTAGAAGTCGGCGCACGCAGGATCGGCGGTCCACGAGAACACGTGGCGGGTGAGCTTCAGCATGTTGTAGGTGGTGCAGTCCTCCTGCGTTTCGCCGGACAGCTCGGTCGACAGCACTCCGGGATCTGCGTTCCAGCTCTCGCCGTTGGACGTGCCGCCCGTACAGTAGGCGCGTTGCGTCGCGACCTGGCGCCAGAAGTACTCGGCGATATGTCGAGAGCGCAATTCGCCCGTCGTCTCGTAGCGGCGTGCGGCGCCGATGACTTTGGGGATGTTGGTGTTGGCATGCAGTCCCTTGAGCTCATCGCGGCCGGCCGCGAGCGGCGCAAAGAAGCGTTCGTGGTCGAAGTGCTGCGCTATCCAGGCGTAGTACTCGTCCTTCGTGACCGCCGACAGGTTGTACAACAGCTCGTTCATGCCACCGTACTCGCGCTCGAGCACGCGCTGCATCGCGGCGTCGGAGATCGGCTGCACCCAGCGCCCCGTCCACCGGGCCATCCCCTTGAGCACGTCCAGGGCCTGCGTGTTGCCGGCCACGGTGTGCATGTCGAGCAACCCTGCCATGATCTTGTGCAGCGTGTAGAACGGCGCCCAGACGGGCTTCCCGTCCCGCAGCCGATCGAAGAATTCCTCGGGGAATGCGCTCAGGTAGCCATTGCCGATGGCTTGCTGGCAATGGCCGAGCTCCGCGACCATCGCGTCACCGCGTGCTTTGAGCTCGGCGTCGCCGAGGCTCGCCGACATCAGGGCGAGGGCGGAGAGGTAGTGCCCGGTGTAGTGCCCGCGCAGCTCGTTCACCGGCGCTTCCCACCCGCCGAGCGGGAGGGCATCGGATGGCAACCGGGCGGTCACGCGGAACATGTGCAGCAGGCGATCCGGATCCTGGGCCATCAGGAACCGGCGGTTCACGAGCATCGCGTCGAGCACCGGTCCGGGCAGCAGCCGCACCCGGGTCAGGTCGAAAGGGTGAACGAGCGGCGTGATCGCAGCAGGCGCAGGCTCGAACCGCCATGTGGGCCACCGACGGGTGGCCAATGCCGCGGTGGTCGACGCGGTAACGGCGACAAAGTCCCGGCGCTTCATGGACGCTCCCATGACTTGGCCTTGGCGATCACGGCTGCCATCGCATCGCGATACCTGGTGAACGTGTCATCCACCACCATCAGCGTCGGAATGAGACCGTCGCGCTGCGCCAACGACAGTGTCGCGGCGTCCCAGGGACTGAATCCCGATTCGTGCACGCCCGATGACCCGCGTCCGGGCGCCGGGTGCGACAGGTGTGAGAAGAAACGGGCGAACGGGGCCATGCGCGGGTTGTACACGTGATACAGCGGGATGAACTCGACGAGCGCGTCGTAGAGGAACTCACCGCAGGCGAGCACGCGCGGGTAGCGCTCTCGTAGCTCGGTCACGAGACGGCGCATCCCCTCGTGCATATCGGCCTTGGTGTTGTTCATCCAGCCACCGGTGATGTCCAGGAAGTATGCGTCGACGCCATACCGCTCGATCACGTCGGCGATCCGCGCCCCGAGCCAGCGGCGCCACGATGCCACCCCCAGATTCATGTAGACGCCGAAGCCCTCCTGGTGGCGGTCGTTGTCCCAGTCAACCCAGTTCAGGTTGAACGGATCCCCGTCGATACGCTCGGTGGCGGCGTCGGCAAACTCGCGGAAATTCGGGAGTCGACGGTTCGACGCGTTGGCGCCGAACATCGGCATGATCCGGAATCCGAGGCGCTGCGCTTCCTGCACCAGACGCCGGAACCCCGACTCTCCGCCCATCCGCTCCGCCGCACGGTACGTGGGGTAATCCCAGTAATACCGGCCGTCCCATGCCGAAATGAAGACGAGCACGCGCTCGGCGGGGATCTGCGTCGCGATCCACTGCAAGATCGCGAGCATCTTCGCATAATCGTTGAAGATGTATCCGGTGAAATGCATGCCGTGCAGCGTGACGACGAGCGACGTGTGCCGGAGCCAGTCCGGGACGTCGGTGCGGGAATCCCACCGCGGCAAGTGATAGGCGCGCTCGAGATGGGCATAATGCGGCGCCACGGCGGCCTCGAGCGTCGTCGCCCGTCCGATCCGCCACGGCGGCACCTGCACCTGCTTCAGGTTCAGCCAGCCCTCCACCTCGTGAACCAGCTCGACGCGATACCCCTGCTCGCCCGGCTGAAAGTAGAAACGCTTCGACCGCACGCGGTCGTCGAGCGAGGACAGAGCGGTGAATGCCTGGTCGCCGGACTGCACGACCGTGAGGGGCGTGCCCATCCCCTGCGCCGTATTGTCGCCGAACAGGTCACCGGCGCCGAACGGATAACCCCAGAGCACTTCGTCGTCATGCGGATCGAACGGTTCGGCTCCGCCGGAGGAGAGCTTGCCGCGCGGCACCCCCCGCACCACGGTGGTCACCGCCTTGATCGGTTGATCGAGCTCCGCGGTCACGTCGCAGCGCACCGCGTCGCCGTCCATCCGTAGTCGAGCGGCCAACCGGCCCGTCGCCCGCTCCTGGCCGCCCGCCCACACGAGACCGGCAGCGGTGACCTCGAGACCGTCGGCCGTAGGACTCGCCGTCATGGCCCTCGCGTCGAGGCCGTACACGTTCTCGCGCGAAAACAACCGGAACCCGAAACGCAAACCGTTGAATTCGACCGAGGGCTCGGGAAAATCGAAGCTGAACTTCTGGAATGCGCGGCCGCGGGGCGGCACGAACACTTCGCTCGTAGAGGTGAGCGGAAGGACCGTCACGGGAGGGGCGAGGGGCGAAGCCGGCAAGGGCGGCAGCAACGCGCCCGCACCAGCCGCCCCCATCGTCTTGAGCCAGTCACGCCGCGTCAGGGGGTCCTTCACTTCGCCTCGACCGACCACGTCCTCCCGCGCCGCAGCAGCGCGTTCAAGTCGCGGTCACTCCCCGCCGCCACGAGCTGCTCCTCCACGAGCTCGTTATACGAGGGAGCCGGACTGCAGAACAGCACGCCGATCGCCATCGGGAAGCGGGGTGGGCGCAACCCGGCGAGCAGGCTGGCCAGTGCCGCGTTCGTTTCGTCGTGGACCAGAATGTCGCCCTCGCCGACCCCCCCCTCACCCACGGTCACGATTTCGAGCTCGAGCTTCCCCGGAATGAGGCGCAACCCCTTCTTCCCGTCGGCGCCGAACAGCAGGGGCTTGCCGTGCTGGACGTGGACCTGCATGTCGAGGGCCACCGACTTCTCGGCAAAATCGTCGAACACGCCGTCGTTGTAGACCACGCAGTTCTGGAAGATCTCGATGAATGACGCGCCACGATGCGCGTGCGCGCGTTTCAACGTCTCCACGAGGCGCGGCTGCTGCGTGTCGATCGCGCGGGCCACGAACCGGGCGCCGGCGCCGAGGGCGAAGGCGCAGGGAGAGACGGGGTTGTCGAGCGATCCCGAG
>DASSIL010000272.1:0-5134 GCA_035691925.1 Gemmatimonadales bacterium | reverse complement strand
ATGCCGGTCAAGCCGCGCGCCGGGTGACGCGCGCGAAATGGCGGCGCTCCACGCGCCAGTGAAACACCAGGATGGCGACCTGATCGCAGACCGAAGCGACGAGCCCCGCGAGCGATCCCGTAACGAGGGCAAAGCCGTAGGTCTGGAAATAGCCGACGGTGTACATCGGGTTCTTGAGGTAGCGGTAGGGGCCGGTCATCACGGGGACGATCCGCTCGGGGGGCGTGAAGAAGTTGTACCAGTAGTAGGCCTTGTCGCCCAACGTCCGGGCGGCCCACAGCTTGGTGCCGACGCCCACCAGCACGAGCACCACGCCGATCGCGATCGCCGGAAGGCGCGGCAGCACCGCGGGGAGGGTGCCTCGCCCCACGAGGCACACCGCGACGAAGGTGACGGCGTCGATCGCCATGACGATCGATGCGCCGCGGCGAAATCGCGCGAAGCCGCCTTCAATCCCCCAGCGCCTGGTCCATGAGCCGCGGGACTCCTGGCGCGCCAGCGCGATCCCCACGTACCCGACATAAGCGAGACGGGCAGCGAGATGCACGGCGAAGACGGCCCAGATCACCGGAACACCGTCACGCCCGTCGCCTTGAACATTGCCATGACCTCCAGTCCCTCGCGCAGCTCGAGCTGCAGCACCGCTCGATCGGTGACTTCGGCGACGAGCGGCGGCCTGGTGCCAAGCGCGACGCGGACCCGCTCGCCGTTGGGCGGCTCGGGAACGATCTCCGTGATCGGCCCCACGTAGGTATTCTGCGCACTCCCTCCCGGCGCCTTGCGAAACAGGGTGATCTCGCGGGGATGCACGATGGCGACGACCTCCGCGCCTCCCGCACCGGGGTCCACCGCGGACAGCTCGCCACCATCCTCTCCGGTGCGGATCTGCACGATTCCGCCGTCGCGGCTCACGATGCGGCCGCGAAACATATTGATGCCGAGAAACGCCGCCACGTAGGGGGAGCGCGGCCGCGCCAGCAGCTCCTCCCGCGACCCGACCTGCGTCACGCGGCCGTCCTCCAGCGCCGCGATGCGGTCGCCGAACACCATCGCCTCCAAGGGATCGTGCGTGACGAACAGCGTCGCGCGCGGCGACGGCGCGGAGGCGAGCACCGCCTTGAGCGCGCCGCGGACCTGGGCCCGGGTGCGCAGATCGAGGGCCGCGAGCGGCTCATCGAGCAACAGGACATCCGGGTCGAGCACGAGGGCGCGCGCCAGTGCCACGCGCTGGGCCTGGCCCCCCGAGATCTCGGCGGGACGCCGCTCTGCCAGGTCTCCGACGTCGAGTCGCGCCAGCGCCGTGGTGACGCGGGTGGCGATGTCGCGCGGCCAGCGTCCCGCGGCGCGCAACCCGAATGCGACGTTGTCGAAGACGGTCAGATGCGGAAACAGCGCCTGCTGCTGGGCCACGTACCCGGTACGGCGGCGCCACGGCGGCAGGTCGATGCCGGCCGCACTGTCGAAATAGACTCGTCCCCCAACCCGGATCAGGCCACGATCGGGATGCTCGAGACCGGCAACGAGCCGCAGCAGGGTCGACTTGCCGGCGCCGCTCTCGCCCACGACGACGAGTGTTTCGCCACTCCCGACCCCGTTCTCGAATTCGAGCGTGAACTCCCCGAAGCGCTTAGCGACCGCGAAGTCGAGCAGAGGCTCCTCCGACCGCCGCTCCCCAGGGCGCGAACCGCAGCCCCAGCAGGATCGTAAACGAAAGAATCACGAGTAGCACCGAGAGCGCGACGGCGGCGGACAGGTCGTTCTGCAGAGCGGTGTACACCGCGAGCGGCATCGTCTGGGTCCGGCCGGGGAGGTTCCCAGCGAAGGTGATGGTAGCGCCGAATTCCCCCAGCGCACGGGCCCACGACATCGCGGCGCCGGCCAGGATGGCCGGGAGGGCCATCGGCAGGAGGACGCGGAAGAACCCGAACGCCGGTGTGGCGCCGAGGGTTGCCGCCGCGTCGGTGTAGCGGCGCTCCACGGCGGCGAGCCCCGCCGTCGCCGACGAGATGAAGAACGGCGTCGCCACGAACACCTGCGCCACCACGACGGCCAGCGTCGTAAACGGCAGCTCGATCCCGACGGCGGTGAGCACGCCGCCCGCGAGGCCGGCCCGGCCGAACGCCAGCAGCAGCCCCACCCCGGCGGCGGTGGGCGGCAGCACGATCGGCAACTCGACGAGGGTCTGCACGACCCGTTTGGCGCGAAACTCCCGCGTCGCGAGGAGATATGCCACCGGCAGGCCGAACAGAACCACGAGGAGAGTGGCGGCCGCGCTCGTGCCGAGGCTCAGCCACAGCGCCTGGCGGACGACCGGCTGTCCCAGCCGTCCCCAGAGCGTCGCCGGTGACACGCGCACGAACAGACTGATGATCGGCAGCGCGAGGAAGCAGAGCAGCGTCGCAGCGGCGAGGCTCAGCGCTGCCCGAACCAGCACGTTCCGCCAGGCCGTATGGCGAGTATTCAGGGCCGGCCTGCGATCGGGAGCAGCTCGTGGCGGGCGAGCACGCGCTGCCCCGCCGGCGAGAACACGAGAGCCACGAAGGCACGCGCCGCCGCCTGATGCGTCGACCGGTGCAGCACCGCAATGGGATATGTCGCGAGCACATTGGCGGCGTCCGGGATCACGAGCGTGCGCACGCCCCCCCCGGCCGCGGCCGACACGTCCGACGCGTAGACGATCCCGGCGTCCGCCTCACCGAGGCGCACCTTCGCGACGACGGCGCGCACGTTTTCTTCCTCGGATACGACGTTGGCGAGGACGCGATGTTCGTACGCCGGTGGGAACCCCGTCGACTGTCCCAGATTCGCCACGACCGCTCGGGCGTATCGCCCCGCCGGTACGGCATCGCCCGCGAGGACGATCTTCACCCCCGGCCGTGCGAGATCGCGCAGCGCCGCAATGCGCCCCGGATTGGTCGCCGGCAGGATCACCACGAGTCGGTTGCGCGCGAAGGGGATCGGGTCGTCCACGAGTCCGGAGTCGGCGACCGCCTGCATCGATCGGGCATCGGCCGCGGCGAACACATCGGCCTCCGCTCCCTCGATGAGCTGCAACGCGAGCAGCTGCGAGCCGGCGAAGTTGAATTGCACGACGACGCCCGGATCGTGGGCGCGCAGCGAGTCACCGAGCTCCGTGAAAGCCTCGGTCAACGATGCCGCCGCGAAGACAGTGAGGGTGCGGTCCGGGCCATGAGCGCGCGCCAGCGAGAGGACGAAAAGCGCCCACAGCGCCCGTCTCACGGCCGCTCCGTCACCGGGGTCGCGCCCGGCGGCACCAGGCCCGGCCCTGGAGTCGCGGGCCGGTCCAACGCTTCATCCACCGACGCGTAACGGTAGATGACACGAGCGCCGTTCTGGAACAGGCCACCGGTATCCGCGGTGGGACCATACGTCGAGTACAGGGGCAGCCCCCACAGACGGAAGTAGACCGTCAGCTGGCCGCGGTGGTGAGCGGAATGGGTGAACCGCCGCGTCAGGATCCAGGCGCGCGAGCGGCGGACATCGAAGAACTGCGCCTCCTCCTCGTACCAGGCGTCCGGGCGGCGCGCGAGCGCCTCGAGGCGCTCGCCCGAACAGGCGGCGTAGTGCTCGAGAAAGGCGACGCGCGATTCCTCCGCGGGAAGCGCGGTTCGACTTACCGTGAGCCCCAGCATCGTGCGCATCCAGATGTCTTCGCTCATGCACTGATGCACCATGTGCTCGAGCGGCGAACGGGCGCGGGGCTCGGGACGGAACCGCATCCGTTCATCGGGGATCTGGGCCCACAGCGCGAGCGTCTTGAGGCGTTCGGTGCGATACGTCTCGACCAGAAATCCGTAGCGGGACATGCTACTCGAGCATCGCCTCGGTGCGGTCCTCGGACTCCGGCTTGATCTCGGGATGCCGCGCCAGGTGGCGCGCGCAGGCGTTCCACCGGAGCAGCGGATCGTCGTTGCCTGGGGGCCTGAGCGCTTCGGCCTTCTCGTACCAGTCCATCGCCTCGCGCAACCACTGGTACACCGTCGCCGGAGCGCCCGGCGCGCCGCGCGCGTGCCGCGCCCGCGCCCACCGCTCGCAGATGATCCCGGCGTAATAGGCCCGCTGGTACTCGCTCTTGAGCTGCGGCAGGATCTCCCGCGGTCCAGCCACCGCCCCGCGCCCGTGCTGGAACTGGTCGGTACGGGCGAGCAGCAACGCCACCAGGGCCCGCTGGTTCGCCGGATCCACCTCGAGGATGTCGAGGCAGATGCTCTCGGCGTCCCCCGGCTCGTTGAGCAGGCGGTAGCGGTCCACCTTCTCGAACGCCCGCTCGATGCCGGTGGCAGAGATCTTCTTGAGCGTAGTCATGGGACGGTCCTCCGTCAGCCGCCGAGCCCGACCATCCGCAAGAGCGCGCGGAGCGGATCGTACGCCTGGTCCGCCACCCGCTCCTTCAGCGGGATGATCGCGTTGTCGGTGATCGTGATGTGCTCCGGGCACACCGTGGTGCAGCACTTGGTGATGTTGCAGTACCCGATGCCGTGGTCGGCGCGCAGCTCCTCGCGCCGGTCCGCGACGTCGAGCGGGTGCATCTCGAGCGCCGCGGCGTGCACCAGAAAGCGCGGGCCGACGAAGCGGTCGTGCAGCTGGTGCTCGCGCAGCACGTGGCAGACGTCCTGACAGAGGAAGCACTCGATACACTTGCGGAACTCCATCGCGCGGTCGACGTCGCCCTGATCCATACGCCAGGTGCCGTCGGGGGCGTCGGGCGGGCGCGGGGTGAAGGGCGTGATCGTCGCCTTTACCCGGTAGTTCCACGACACGTCGGTCACCAGATCGCGCAGCGGCGGGAACGCCTTCATCGGCTCGATCGTCACCGGCCGCTCGAGCGGCAGATCCTCGAGTCGCGTCATGCACATGAGCCGCGGCATGCCGTTGACCTCGGCGGAGCAGGAGCCGCAGCGACCCGCCTTGCAGTTCCAGCGCACGGCAAGATCGGGAGCCTGGGCGGCCTGGATCTGATGCACCGCGTCGAGCACCACCATGCCGTCGCCGACTTCGGTGGTGTAGTCGTGCAGGGCACCGCCCGTGCGGTCGCCCCGCCAGATCCGAAACGTGGCCGTCGCCATCAGCGCTGCTCCTCGATGATGCGTTGCAGCTCCGGGGAAGGAGGCGT
>DASSIL010000271.1:0-4696 GCA_035691925.1 Gemmatimonadales bacterium | reverse complement strand
GCACCGCCCCACGATTACGCCGAAGCCGTTTGCCCCCGCGTTGGCGCCGCGTCGCTCGGATGGCCACGGCGGCCTGGTCGCGTTCTTCGTGATGGCGCTGATCGCCGGCGGTGGCTTCGCAGGCTGGAAGTACTGGTGGCTACCGCGTCATCCGGCGGCGCCGGCCGCCGCACCGGCGGCCGCCGCAGCGGCGCCCGCTCCCGACACGACGAAACGCGCGGGTACGAGCGCCACGGCGACACCGGCGACCGACAACCCTCCACCGGCGGCTGCGGCGGCTGCGCCTGCGCGCGCCGCCGCCGGCGTCGACTCACCCTTCGTCGCTCTCGAGCGCAACGCCGATTCGGTGGCCGTGCTGACCGACATCTACAAGGCGCGGGTGGAGGCGAATCAGACCGACTGTCCGGGGCTCGGCCTGGCGCTGGTCGCCGTGGAGGACGCCTGGATGCGCTACAACGTCGGCAAGCGGAGAGTCGGCAGCCTCGACGGGAGCCGATTCACACGCGACCAGCAGCTCTATGCATCGGTGGACAGTGTGGAGCGGGATTTCGATCGCTCCGGGTGCACGAGGCCATGAGACTGGGTCTCGGTACTCGCCGATTGGGCGGCACGGTCTTCGTCCTGATGAGTGTCTTCGGCAGCTCGTCGCTCGCCGCCCAGGGCACCGGGCCCCTGCGCAAGACCGACCTCATCCGCCTCCTCGCCGGCAACACGATGACGCTGCCGCAGATCGTCACGGTGGTGCGGCGCGACTGCGTCTCCTTCACCCCGACCGCGCGCGATCGCCAGGACATTGCCGGCCTGGGCGGCGATACGACGCTGCTCCGGGCGATCGACCAATGCGTGCGTGAGCGCGCCGTGACGCCAGCCGGCGCCAGTGCGCGAGGGACGCGTCCCGCAGCGACCCCGGTGCGTCCCGCGGCCCGGCCGCCGGCGGCGACGCCCGCACCGATTCCCGTGCCGCGTCTCGCCGACGTGCCGCCGCCGCTCGTCGCCGTGCCGCTCGCCTCGCGGGTCAGCGTCCCGGCCGGCGGGACCGCTACGGTGAGCGTGGCGCTGAAGCAGGGCACGGATCCCGTTTCGGGGATCCGGCTCGTGCTGCGCGGCTCGGCGCGGCTCGCGAGGAGCGATTCCGATGCCGACGCGGTCACCGATGAGCGCGGGCTGGCGGTGTTCCGGTTTCCCGTGGGGTCGACTCCTGGGACGACGCGACTGACCGTTGCCAAGGTGGGAGGCGATTCGCTCGGGGCGACGGGGGACATCCAGTTGTCGGTCATCGGTACCCGGTCGCCGGTCGCTGCGGCGCCGGCGGCTGCGGCCCCAACCGTTCCGCTGGGACGTCCCATGGCCGAGCGGACCGGGTTCGTGTCGGGGGCCGACCAGCGCGGCGCCGTCGGTGAAGTCGCACCGCAGCCGCTCCTGTATGAAGTGCGCGACGGGGCGGGCAGGCCGCTCGGCGGCGTGGGGGTGATGTTCTCGGTGACGAACGGGCAGATCATCGGGACGGCGTCGAACCTCACCGACTCGATCGGCCGGGCGCGGGTGCGGGTGCAATTCGGCGAGCGCGCCGGGGTGCCCACGGTCGTGACGGGGACGATCGGCGACGTGACGCACGATGCGACGCTCTATCCCACGGCCGCGACGCCGACGCGGCTCGTCGTGCTGTCGGGCGGGAACACGCTGATCGGAGAGATGGTATTGCTCGGCGGCCGGCCAACGGAGCTGCGGATCTTCGGTCGTGACAAATTCGGCAACGTCGCGCCGCTGGCAGGGTTGCGCGCGTCTTCGGGAGATGAGCGGATCGTGCGCGTGACGGAGGTCACTTCGGACTCGGGTGGGGGATCGATTATCCTTACTGCGGGGCGGGGAGGCTCGACGGGCGTGGTGATCGAAGGGTCGGGGCTGCGCGCGGATTTCACCGCTCAGGTGCATCCGTAACCGGGTCTCGTTATCTTGTGCGATGCCCCAGGTCCGTGGGGCTTCCGCTCGTGAACCGCGTCAGGCCCCCGCAGGGAGCAGCGCTCAGCGATGTCGGAAGTCGCTGCGGGGTGCCTGGGGCATTCTCTTATGCCTAAGAAGGCACCCGCTCCCCACGTCCTGTCGATCGAGGACGACGTTGCGATGGGGCAATTTCTGAAGGCCGTCTTCACCGCCCAGGGGTTCGCGATGGACCTGGCGGCGGACGGGAACGAGGGACTGGCGCAGGCCCGGCGCCGCGTCCCCGATGTCGTGATTCTGGATTTGTTGATGCCCTACAAGAACGGGTTCGAAGTGCTGCGTGAGCTCAAAGGCGCCCCGGAAACGAAAGGGGTCCCGGTCATCATCCTCTCGTCCAACAGCCGCGAAGAGGACATCGTGAAGGCGCTCGAGGCAGGGGCTGACGACTTCGTCGTGAAGCCGTTCCGCGCGCGCGAGCTGGTCACGCGCGTTCGGAAACTGCTGGAGCGCAAACCCGCGTGAGCCAGACGACGCTCATTCAGTTCGTCCGGATCGTCATCAGTGTCCTCGGCAGCATGTTCGGTCTGGTTCTGCTGGTGACGCTGGGCCACAAGCTGTTCGTGCAGATCCGCACCGGCTACGAGCGGCGCCAGCGCGCCCTCTACCTGCCGAAGATCCACGCCTACATCCACGCCGACAGCGGCCACTTCGCCATGTACATCCCGGGCCCGCTCGGCGCCTGGGACCGCCGCGTCATCCTGTGGACGCTGCTCGACCAGATCCGCTACGTGCGCGGCAAAGTGCAGCACCGCATCTCGAGCGCGTTCGAGGAGCTGGGGTTCGTCGAGGAGGCGCGCCGCCTGCTGACCAACCGCCGCTGGGTGAACCGCGTCGAAGGGGCCGAGAAGCTGGGGCGCATGATGAGCCGGCGCCCGCTCCCCGATCTCGTCCAACTCATGAACGATCCGGTCCCCGAGGTGCGCATCCGCGCCGCCAAGGCGCTGGGGGCGATCGGAGGACTCGAGGCGGTGGAATCGCTGCTCGGCGCGCTCAAGGACACCAACCGCTGGTCGGCGCTGCGCATCTCCGACATCCTGGCCACGCTCGGCGATGCCGCGGTCGACCCGCTGCTGCGCGAAGTGCCGAAGCTCCCCGCCATCGCCCGCGTCCCCGCGATCGATATCCTCGGCCGGCTGCGCTCCCCCAAGGCGGTGCGGCTGCTCGAAGAGCTGCTCAACGATCCGCACGACAACGCGCGCGCCCGCGCGGCGCACTCGCTCGGCGTGATCGGCGATCCGCGCGCCGCGCCGAAACTCGTGCTCGCCCTCAAGGATGCGGAGTGGCCGGTGCGCGCCATGGCCGCCAAGGCGCTCGCCATGCTCCCGGGCACCACCGGTGTTCCCGAGCTGACGAAAGCGCTGGGGGACCGGGAGTGGTGGGTGCGCTCCAACGCGGCGCTCGCCCTGGGGACGAAGGGGGAGAAGGGGTACAAGGCGCTCGCCGGGCTGCTCGATTCGCCCGACACGTATGCAGCACAGCGTGCGGCGTCGATGTTGCAGGAAGCGGGGGTGTTCGACCGCTTCGTGGCCAGACTGGTGGACGGCACGCCGCGCGAGCGGGCCGCGGCACGCAAGCTGCTCGGGAAGCTGGTCGTGCTGCAACGCACCGACCTGCTGCAGGACATCGCCCACCGGCACGAGGACCCCGCCGTGCGCGACGCCGTGACCGCGCTGCTCGAGTCACAGACAGAAACAATGGCCGCCGCCGGGTGAACTGGCATCTCTGGGTCGCGCGCGCGATTCAAGGCTTCAACGCCTTCGTGCTCGCGTATTTCCTCGCGCTCAACATCTCCTACATCCTGCTGTTCTTCGTCAGCTTGCGCGAAGTGCTCACGTTCCTGCGCCGCACGTTCTTCTCCGATTACCAGCAGATCCTGCGCTCCGACATGACGCTGCCGATCTCGATGATCTGTCCTGCGCACAACGAGGAGAAGACGATCGTCGATACGGTGCGCTCGCTCCAGATGCTCAACTATCCGGAGTTCGAGATCATCGTCGTGAACGACGGCTCGAAGGACGAGACGCTGTCGCGGCTGCTCACTGCGTACGACCTGCGCCGCGTCGACCGCGTGTTCAAGCGCTCGCTCCCCACCAAGTCGGTGCGCGCGCTGTACGCCTCCCCGATGGTGCCGAACCTCATCGTGGTGGACAAGGAAAACGGCGGCAAGGCTGACGCCCTGAACTGCGGCATCAATTTGTCGCGCTACCCGCTCTTCTCCTCGATGGACGCCGACTCGGTGATCGAGGACGACGCGCTGCTCAAGGCGGTGAAGCCGTTCATGGAGTGGCCCGAGGAGACGGTGGCGGTGGGCGGCATCGTGCGCTGCGCCAACGGCTGCACCGTGCACGAGGGGCGGGTCACCCACATCGCGCTGCCGCGCAAGCTGCTCCCCGTCTTCCAGGTGGTCGAGTACCTGCGCGCCTTCCTCTCGGGCCGGCTCGGCTGGAGCGCGCTGAAGGGCCTGCTCCTGATCTCAGGGGCGTTCGGCGTGTACCGCAAGTCCGCGGTCGTCGAGGTGGGGGGCTACGACTCCTCGACCGACACCGAGGACCTGGAGCTCGTGATGGCGCTGCACGCGGTGTATCGCGAGCGCAAGAAACCGTATCGCATCGTGTTCGTTCCGGACCCGGTGTGCTGGACCGAGGTACCGGGGAACTGGAAGATGCTGCGCCGCCAGCGCAACCGCTGGCACCGCGGC
>DASSIL010000270.1:0-4849 GCA_035691925.1 Gemmatimonadales bacterium | reverse complement strand
GTGGACGGATCCCGCGGGAAGCAAGAAAATCGACCGCATTCGCCAAGCGCGGTTTTTCGTGTCAGATTTTGGAATCATGACCGCCCCCAACGATCGCCGCGGGTCGAACGACCGCCGGGTCCTCGATCGCCGCGTCACGATTCGCGGCGACCGCCCGGGCGCCGAGCGGCGCGCGAACGGCGATCGGCGCAACGGCCTCGAGCGGCGGCTCGCGATCCTCTCGGCGGAAGGCCAGATCCGCGAGGCGCTGCGACTCCTCACCGAGGTCATCGACCGGGGCGCCGCCCCCGACGACGAGCAGCGCTCGCTCGAGAGCGCTCTGGTGCGCCTGCGGTACGCCCTCGATCGGCTGGAGGAGGAGGAGTAGCGCAACCCTTTTCGAGCGCCCAGCATCAAAGGGGGTGACCGCTTGAAAGGAGCGCCCGATGTCCGCATTCGCGACGAACTCGATTCATCAGCGCCTCGGGCCCTGCCCGGGCGGCCCGGCCGTCGTGGCGCTCACCCGCGACTTCTGTCTGCACGATTCCGCAGGCCGACTGCTGGGAACCATCGCCGCGCCGACGCGGCGCCCGGAAGTCGGCCCGGCGGCTCCCACGTTCTACCTCCGCCGCATTTACTAGTCAGTCGCGGCGGCTGCACGCCCGCTCGATCCACCTGCCTGGGGTCGAGCGGGCGTTTTCTCTAGCGGGTCACAACCGTCCCCATCCGCACCACCTCGAAGTTGCTCCCCTGCACCTGTTTCAGCGCATTGAGCTCGGTGTCGTTCCAGCGCGCGTCGGGTGCACCGGAAATGAACCAGTCGCTCCCGTTGTCGGCGACGATCATGCCGAACGTCTTCAGTGCCTGCAGGATCACCCGTGCACTCGGCGGGTAGCCCGAGATGTCGAACGTCGCCTTCAACCGGACGCGCATCCCCATCGGGGGAACGGTGGCGCTCGTGTCGGAACTCGCGTAGTGCCGCGCGGGGTAAACGTATGCGTGGCGCGTGTGGCTGACGGTGAACCGCAACGCGTGCAGGATGACACCCTGTTCCACGACTTCATCGTAGCGCACCAGGCCGGGGAAGACCGGCAGACCGGCGGCGTCGGCTGACGTCCAGCCGGCCGGCCGCAGGGCATCGGAGCCAAGATCGAAGATCGCGCCCGACCCGGCGGTCCAGTTGGCGGAACCGGGGACGGGGTACGCGGCGAACAGCTCGTACAGTTTCCAATGATCGCGATCGATCACCAAGACGTGCCGGTCGCCCCCGGCAGAGGCGCCGCCTTCGATGGGCGCGTCGCCGGGAATCGGGTAGGGTCCGGGATCGCTCTCGTCGGCATAGTCGAACGTGACGCTCACGGGCGGCGTCGACCCTTCGACCACGATGTAGGGGATCCCGAAGGAGCCACCGTTGTAGTTGGCACCGAAATCGGGGTGCAGACCCCGCGTCAGACCGATGCTCGCAATCAGTGTATCCGAGTTCGCGTCCACCGGGTCCTGATCGATGGGCGTGTTCCACGGATTGTCCGCCGGGAAGGGACGTCGGCCTTCGAGGCTCGCATTGGGCCCCAGCCCCGGCCCGCTGCCACTCGGCCCGCCGCGCGCGACGGTGGGCGCGGCGCCGCACCCCGAGAACAGCAGGGGGAGCGCGAAGACGGCGGAGAAACGGTACATATTGAAGGAAACGATGGCCGTGAGCGGGGACAACCGGATGTGACCCGCGCCACGTCCTCTCAGTAGAAGGAGCGCGAGCGATGAACTTCCATCGTCTGTGGCCCGTTTGCGCGGCCGGCATCCTGTTGATCGCCCGGTCCGCCTCGGCACAAGTGCCCTACGGCGGCGGAATGGGAGGGCCAGGAGCGGGAGCAGTGCGGGAGGGCTATCGCCGCAACTTCGATCCCACGCGCAAGCTACCGACGGCGAACCAGCTCGAGGGCCCGCCGATCCCGGACTTCTTCATCGACCGTTTCGAGCTGGACAGCATCCAGGGGGAGCGGTACCGGTTTCTGTACGACTCCTTCATGGATGCCACTTCCGCGATTCGCGACAGCGCCAAGGCGGCGCGCAGCGCCATCGACGGCGCGCGCCAGACCGGCGACCAGCTCTCGGCGCGCCTGTACGTGCCGGTGCTCCAGCAACTGGGCGACTCGCTCGCCAAGGCTGACGATCGGTTCGACAAACACCTCAAGACATTCCTCAGCTCCAGCCAGGTGAAGTCCTACAGGAATTGGCGCGACGAAGAGCGACGGCGGGAGCATGCCGACGACAAACCGGAGCCTACGACTCCGTCGGACCCGAACACGCAGCCGTGAGTCGCCCCGGAGGATCGATGCGCGTCGTGGTTCCGCTCCTGTGCGTCGTTGCGTTCGTCCGCCCCCTCGCGGCGCAGAGCAACGCCGAGCTGATGGCGAACGATCACTACAGTCGCTCGCACGATTACGACCTCGTGAATCAGGATATCGCGGTTCGAGCCTTCGACTGGGACTCGACGTCGTTCGACGGCTCCGTCGTGACGACGCTCGTCGCCGCCCGGCCGGGACTCGACTCGCTCATCCTCGACGCGGGGGCGAAGCTCGAGATCGGCCGCATCACCGATCGCGTCGGCCGCACGCTGCGCTTCACGCGCCACGGCGATACCCTCGTGGTGTTCCCCGCCGTGCCGATTCCGTTTCACGACACAACGCGATTCACCATCACCTACCACGCCCGCATCGAGAGCGGGCATGGGCTCACCTTCATCGAGCCGGAGGGACGGCCGCATCGCCCGCGCCAGATCTGGAGCCAGGGCGAGGACCACGACAACCATTACTGGTTCCCGACCTACGACTTTCCGAACGACAAAATGACGTGGACGCTCGAGGCGACGGTGCCGGGGGGGTTCACGGCGGTCTCGAACGGACGGCTCGGCGCCGATCGCAGGAACGTCGACGGGACGCGTACCATGACGTGGCGTCAGGACAAGCCGAGCGCCACGTATCTCGTCTCGCTGATCGTCGCGCCACTCGTCAAGATCCACGACACCTGGCAGAACACGCCGGTCGACTACTACGTCTACCGCGAAGACAGCGCCCTGGCGCGGCCGTTGTTCCGCGACACCCCGAACATGATCGACGTGTACTCGCGGCTCACCGGCGTGCCCTACCCGTGGTCGAAGTACGCGCAAACCACGGTCGCCGACTTCTTCGGCGGGATGGAGAACGTCAGCGCCACGACGCTCGTCGACTGGCTCCCCGATCCCAGAGCCTACGCCGATCGCCCGTGGTACGCCTGGATCCTCATCCCGCACGAGCTCGCCCATCAGTGGTTCGGCGACTACGTCACGACGGCGAACTGGGCGAACATGTGGCTCAACGAAGGGTTCGCCGAATTCATGCCCGGGCAGTACTGGAGCATTCGCCTCGGGCGCCACGCCGAGGACGATTACTACCTCGACGAGTACCGGCAGTATCTGCAAATCGACCAGCGGCGCCGTATGCCGCTGGCGTCGCAGGGCTCGAACAACATCTACCCCAAGGGCGCGCTCGTCCTCAGGATGCTGGAGCGCTACCTGGGGCCGCAGCGGTTCTGGGCGTCGATCCGTCGCTATCTCACCGACCATGCCTACGGCAACGCGACCTCCGACGACCTCCGCCAGGCGGTCCTCGCGGCGACCGGTGAAAACCTCGATTGGTTCTGGGACCAATGGGTCTATCAGGCGGGGCTGCCGGAGTTTCGCGTCACCGCCACCTACGACACGACCGCCCGGTCGCTCACCCTCGCGATCGCACAAACGCAGACCGACAGCGCTACGCCGGACACCACGACCCCCCGCTTCACCACGCCGCGTGTGTACCGGATGCCGGTCACGATCCGCATCGGGACGGCGAGCGGCGACGTAGTGCAGCGCACGACGGTCGATCAGCGCGACCAAACCGTGGTCTTCACGGCCTTGCCGGGTCCGCCGACGATGGTGGTGTTCGACGACGGCAACACGATCCTCAAGAAGCTGACATTCGATCAGCCGACCGCGTGGCTGGCGACGCAGCTGGCCCGGGACCCCGACTTGTGGAACCGTCAGTGGGTGATCGACCGGCTGGCCGAGCGGACGAGCGACTCGGCGGCGGTCGCCGCACTGGCGCGCGCCGCCACCTCCGCGGATTACTTCCTGACCCGCCGCGCCGCGGCGCTCGCCCTGGCGGCCGCGCCGGCAGGGCCGGCGCTGCCGGCGCTGGAACGCGCTCTCGCTGATACGTCGGCCCAGGTCCGGGCCGGCGCCGCGACCGCCCTCGCCGGGATCGCCGATCCCCGAGCCGCGACGCTGGCACGGCGCGCCTGGGAGCACGACCAGAGCTACGAAGTGCGCGCTCGCGCCTTGGTCGCGCTGGCCCGGCTCGATTCCGCCGCGCGCCGGCCGGTGATCACTGCCGGGCTCGCGACGCCATCGTATCAGGACGCGCTGGCGTCCGGCGCCTACGAGGCGATCATCCAGGCCAACGACACCTCCTTCATCGGCCAGATCGACAGCGCAGTGGGCTCGGCCATCAACCCGTCGTTCGTGCTGGCGGTGCTCGGAGTACGCGGCTCGAGCCGCGCACTCGATCTTCTGACGGCGCACCTCGACGACAGCCGTCCGTCGGTGCGCCGCTGGGCGCTGATCGCCATGGAAAACGCACTCCCCGATACGCTGGCGACGGCGCGCCTCAGCGGCGCACAGGCCGGGCTCACGCACCCTGACGCCCGGCAAGCCGTGCAGCAGGCACTCGAGCGGCTGGCGAAACGAAAGAGGTAGCCTCGGGTACCACGGACGCTTCCGACGTCGCGGCGTCCATGAGAGTTCTCTTCCGGGAGTGTGACGGGTGCACACCGTCTTGAGCTTCGCGGTCGCCGTGGC
>DASSIL010000269.1:0-2950 GCA_035691925.1 Gemmatimonadales bacterium | reverse complement strand
AGCGCCGATTCGCGCGCGCGCTCGCGCGGGACCGTGGGGAGGTAGACATAGCGCGGGCCTTCGACTTCGTGCTTCAGATGCCCCTTGGTCTCGAGGACGCGGAGCAGGGCTCGGACGGTGGAGTAACTCGGGGAATCATGCAGACCCGCGTGCACCTCGCCGGCGGTGGCCCGGCCGAGGCGGTAGATGAGGTCCATGATCTGGCGTTCGCGACGGGCGAGCGGGTGTCGGGCAATATCGCGCATCCCTGGGGCAGCTCGGGTTCGAGGTGCTAAAATTCTAGCATGATGCTAAAAAATTAGCAACTCCCTGACCGCTTGTGACGGGACCGGCGTTGTCCGTGTCGTCTCTACAAAGCCCACGCTCACATGCCGACCCGTCGCACACCTGCTCCTGGGCGCGCCCGGCATCCCAAGCCGCTCCGCCCGGTTCACCACGTGGTTCTCATCATCAAAGAGAACCATACCTTCGACAATTACTTCGGCACGTTCGCCGGCGCCGACGGCGTTCACCTGGCACATTCGCCGAATCCCCCACACACCGACCCCGATCATCGCCATGGTGCGTGGCTCACCCGGGCGAAGACGTCGGTCCAACAACAGTTCACCGAGCAGGACATTCCCGCCTATTTCGCTTATGCGCGGCAATTCACGCTGTGCGATCAGTATTTCAGCGAGGTCGCCGGGCCTTCCACCCCGAACCATCTGATGCTGATCGCGGCGGCGTCCCCGGTGATCGAAAACCCGCCGCGCTACCGGCTGGCGCCGGGGGAGCCGCTGTTCGACCTGCCGACACTGCCCGATGCGCTGCGGAAGGCAAAACGGACCTGGAAGAATTACGGCGGGTATGCCTTCGACTTCTTCAAGTCGCTGCATGGCCGGAACACCTTTCCCTCGTCGCAGTTCGCCGTCGACGCCGCAGCAGGGAGGCTGCCGGCGGTGTCCTGGGTATACGCTCCACATGATGCGAGCGAGCATCCCCCGGATCCGTCCGATGCGACCAATCCTCTGGTCGGGAATGTCACGCACGGAATGGAATGGACCGTGCAGCAGGTGGACGCCATTGTGCGCGGCGGGCTGTGGGCGAAGACCGTCATCTTCATCACCTGGGACGATTGGGGCGGCTGGTTCGACCACGTCGATCCACCGGTCGCCGAACACTGGAAGGATGGGACGCAGTTCCGCTACGGCTCCCGCGTCGGCTGCCTCGTGCTGGGGCCCTATGCGAAGCAGGGTCACATCTCGCACGTGCGGCATTCTCACATCAGCCTGGTGAAGTTCTGCGAGACGACGTTCGGCCTGAAGCCCCTGAATGCGCGCGACACCGCTGCGGACGACATGTCGGACTGCTTCGACTTCACCCGCGCACCGGCGCCCCCGCCGGTGACGACGGCGCGTGGCCACGGTCCCCAGCCATAGCGTGCGAGGTACTGTCACAGAGTAGATTGCGGGCGTGTCCCCACCAGGCCCCCGCTTCACGCGCCGGCCGCCCGGCACGGCGCTGGCCCCCTACGTGGAGTGTTACTGGGCGCTCACCGCCGAACAGGCGCCCCCCTGGAAGTCGCGTATTCTCCCCGACGGCTCGAACGACGTCATCCTCGATCTCTCCGCCGAGCCGCGGCCCTTCGTGGTGGGCGTGATGCGCCGCGCCGACGTCGTGCCGCTCGCGGGACACGTCGACCTGCTCGGCGTCCGCTTCCGCCCCGGGGGGGCGCTCCCGTTCCTGCGCGTTCCCTTGCACGAGCTCTCGGACCGGCATGTCCCGCTCGACGCGCTCTGGGGCGTGGGCGCCGGCTCGCTCGCCGACGCCGTGGCCGCTGCGCCACTGGGAGCGCGTGTGGCCGTACTCGAGCGGATGCTGCTGGCCAACCGGGCTCCGGCGCCGGCCGGCGACGACCTGATTCAGCGCGCGGTCACCTTGATGCGCCGCACCCGCGGCGGCATCGGCGTTCGGGCGGCAGCACGGGCGCTGGGTGTCGGCGAGCGGCGCCTCGAGCGGGCGTTCGACGTCGCGATCGGCCTTTCCCCCAAGCGTTTTGCGCGCGTGGTGCGATTCCTCGGCGCAGTCCGGGAAATCGGCCTCCGGGCGCTGGTCCCCGGGACGGCGGTCGCACTCGACGCCGGCTACGCCGACCAGCCGCACTTCATCCGGGAGTTCAAGCGCCTGGCGGGGGTCACACCAGCCCAGTATGCGGTCGAGCGCCGTGTCGGAATCGTTCAAGACGAAGGTCCCCTCCCCGCCTAGATTCGGCGCTCCACCTTCGAGGAGCGATCATGGAGCGCGACCGGCGTATCGACTACATCGAGCTTCCCGCCACCGACATCGCCGCGACGAAGCGTTTCTACGTAGACGGGTTCGGCTGGAAGTTCACCGACTACGGGCCTGACTACACGAGTTTCGAGGACGGGCGGCTGGCTGGCGGGTTCACCAAGGACGGGAAGGTCGCCAAAGGCGGCCCGCTCGTCGTGATCTACGCCGACGCGCTGGAGGCGCAGGAAGCGAAGGTACGCCAGGCCGGCGGCACGATCACGAAGCCGATCTTCAGCTTTCCGGGAGGCCGCCGGTTCCACTTCAGCGATCCCAGCGGCAACGAGCTCGCGGTCTGGTCGGAAACCTGACTAGGGACTGTTCCCCTGCCCGGGGATCATCCCCGAAGACACGGCCTTGAACGCCTTGGCGCGCTCGCCGGTTGCGAGAATCAGGACGATCCGGTCGACGATGGCGGCGACGGCGTAGGTCGCGCCGAATACGACGACCGCCATCCAGAAGATGGGGAGGCGATAGAGCCAGTCGATCACGCCACTAACCTGTGGACGGATCCCGCGGGAAGCAAGAAAATCGACCGCATTCGCCAAGCGCGGTTTTTCGTGTCAGATTTTGGAATCATGACCGCCCCCAACGATCGCCGCGGGTCGAACGACCGCCGGGTCCTCGATCGCCGCGTCACGAT
>DASSIL010000268.1:0-10218 GCA_035691925.1 Gemmatimonadales bacterium | reverse complement strand
ATCGGGCTTGAGCATCAGCCACAGCACCGGCTCCGCTGACTGCGCCTGGCCCACCAGCACGATCGTCGGGTCGATGTCGCGCGGGAAAAACTGGACCGGGTTGCCCTTCTGGTCGAGCGGCAGCGACTGCCAGGTGAGCGGAACAGCGTCGAGCGTGTCGAACCCCGTGGCCGCAATGCCGAACGGCGTGGCACCGCGGCTCGAGCTCGGCACGCTGCCCCAGTGCCACGCGTTTTCGTCGAGCGACACGAAGCGGCCCGCCGTGCCTTCGAACTCCTCGATGTACGCCTGACCGAGCGGGTTGGGCCGCGGCTGCGACAGCGCCACCTCGCCGGCGATCGTCAGGAACGACGGCGCGTCGCTCTTCGCGCCGGGCAGCAGCCGGACCGCCTGGGTCAGCCACCCCGGCTGGAAGTGGAGGTTGGTGTTGACGCCGCCGATGAAGCTCGAGGCCGGCTCGAAGCCGAGCTGTGGCCGGGTGAAGATCGTCTGTTGCTTCTGGAACAGTCCCGTGAGGTACACCTGGCCCGCGGTGCCGAGATCGTACTTCGCCGCCATTCCGTAGATCGAGGTGGGTGCGGTCGTGAACGTGGCACGCTCTTCGAACTGCGCCCGGATCGTCGCCGACCCCGTGGTGAAGAGGGAATCGGGGTGCTTGAAGGTGACGAGCCCGATCGTGTAGTCGATGCTGTAGTCGACGTCGCGCGTGAGCAGGGTGTTGCCGAGGAACAGCTTCTCGCTCCCCTCGCGAATCTGGAAGCTCGACAGGGAGAGCGTCCCCTTGTCGCCCGCGGCGGAGGCGTCGCCGTGCAACGTGAGGGTGAAAATCGACGGCGGGCCCTGCACCGCGAGCAGCGCGCGCGGCGTGCGATACAGCGAGTCGTTCCGCTCGGTGGCGATCAGCTTCGTGGGATCGGCGAAGGGACGCAGATTGGGGAACACGACGAAGTAGTCCCGCAGCGGCCCCGCGAAATCCCGTTCGCGCGGGAACAGCCGGTTGTACTGATCGAAGGCGTTGGGGTCGGTGGCGAGCGCGATCCCCAGCAGCGCGAGGTAGGTCTCGCTCGATCCCTCGGGACGCTCGCGCTGGTTGACCGACAGCCCCAGCGCCACGCTGGTGCGCGTCAGCTCCTGTCCCCCGACGCGGTAGGCGGCGCGGATCTCGAACCGGAATGCCGGGGAGGCGGCGGTGACGCCGGGCCGTGGATCGTACACCAGGCGCAGCGTGTCGACGTGCGTGGTATCGGTATTGGCGTGCACCGGAAACGTCCCGACGCAGCGGCTTCCCGGCCCGCACTCCACCTGGCCGCGCGGCAGGTACGAGACGGCGAGAAAGTCGCTCGGGTCGAGCCGCGTGGCCAGGACGAACCAGGTATTGCTCGGGTCCACGTAGTAGTCCTTGCCGAGCTGCAGCAGCTCCCACTGAAACGGGCCGGCGCGCTCGCCGGCGCAGTCGATCGCGGCGAACCCGGGGCCGCAGGCGACGGCCTTGATGCCGCCGATGTTCAGGTTGGTCGAGGTGGAGGGGCTGAGGGCGCGGTAGCGGTACACCTGGATCGCCTGCACCTGCAGCGAATCGGGGAGCAGCGGCGGCAGGTTGAGGATGTCGACGACCGGGTAGCCGGGGATCGCCGCGGGATCGACCGCGAAGAAGAAGCGGCCCTGCTCGTAGTCGAGGTCGCGGAACTGGCGGTCCAGCGGCTGGGTCGTCGTCGCGCCCACGGAGTAGGTGCGGTCGCGCACCACGTTGCCCTTCTGCTGCGCATAGATGCCGCGCAGCTCGAGCGGCCCGAACTGTGTGACCGCCTGCACGCCGAAGTTGTTGGCGGGGACGGCGGCGCTGATGAAGCGGCTCCCCGGCGCCTGGAACGACACGTTGCCCGCTTCGACGCGGCGCAGGATCTCGTCCTCGAGCCCTTCGTACCAGACCTGCAGGTTGTTGTTGGCGTCGAACTCGCGCTGGCTGTCGAAGTCGACGTTGACGTGCAGCCGCTGGCCCACGACGCCGCCGGACCGGATCGCGTACTGCGGCGTCGGGGTAATCGTCGGGAAGCCGACGCTGCACCCCGACACCGCCTGTTGCCGCTCGAACGCGTTGCACTTGAGGTTGCGGAACTGGTCCGCCTTGAGCTCGAAGCGGAGACTGAGATCCATCCCGAGGCTCGCGAACTGCCCCAACGCGCCCGTGGCCCCGGCGGCGCGAAACACGGGGGGGCCCTGTTGCTGCGGGGTCTCCGCTGCCAGTGCGGGAGGCGCGACCGTTGCGGGGGGGTGCGCGACGTCGACGGGGGGGATGGCGTCGCGCACGCGGCGCGCCCACGCGTCCGCCACCGCCTGCGCGCCGATGCGGAGCCCGAGCCGGCCGCCCGGCGCGAGCGCCGGAGCGGAGGCGACCCCGACCGATGCATAGCGATAGCTCAGCCGGAACGCCGGAACGGAATCACGGGCGTTGGCCTGCGCGCGGGCCTGGGGAACGAGCAGCGGAAGGGTGAGAACGGCGAACGAGGCGGGGCGCCACATCCCTTGTAGCAGCTTGGAGTTCCGAATATACTGCCCGGACCACCCGTGCGCATCCTCAGCCGCTACCTGCTGCGCCAGCACATCGCTCCGCTCGGCTTCGCACTCTCGGCGCTCACCGCGCTGATGCTCCTGAATCAGATCGCCAAGCAGCTCGGCAATCTGGTCGGCAAGGGGCTGGCCACGAGCGTCATCGTCGAGGTGTTCGTCCTGTCGATTCCGTTCATCGTGGCGATGACGCTTCCGATGGCGGTGCTCGTCGCCGTGCTCCACACGATGAGCCGCCTCGCCGCCGATTCCGAAATCACCGCGATGACGGCGAACGGCGTCAGTGTGGGCCGCATCGCGCGGCCGGTCCTCCTCGGGGCGACGGCCGTGGCGGTGCTCGCGTTTCTCTGGAACGACCAGGTTCTGCCGCGCTCCAATCACCGGCTGCGCACGCTCCTCGTGGATATCCAGCGCAAGAAGCCCACCCTCGCTCTCAAGGAGCAGGTGATCAACGAGGTCGTGCCGGGCCAGTTCTTTCTGCGAGCGGCCCGCATCGACCCGGCCACCAACCGGCTGCGTGACGTAACGATCTATGATCTGGGCGATGCCGAGCGCCGCCGCATCATCACCGCCGACAGCGGGCAGATGGCTTATACCCCCGGCCAGACCGATTTGTACCTCACGCTCGAGGACGGCGACATCCAGGAAGTGCGCCGTGCGGCCGACGCGCAATTCAATCGCACATTCTTTCACACGAATCATGTCCGCGTTCGAAACGTCTCCAATCAGTTCGTGAAAACGGACTCGGACACCTATCGCAGCGACCGCGAGATGTCGATCTGCCAGATGGCGCAGGTCGTCGCCGCGGCGCGCAGTGATGCCGCCGCCGCCCACCGGGAGGCGAATTCTACCGTCGAGCACGACCTGCGGCGGCTCGCCGGGCTCACCGCCGGTCCCGTGCAGATCCTCACCGCCACCGATTCGACGCCGGGGACCTACTGCCGCCTGCTCGGCCGTTTCGCGCGCTGGCTGCTTCCGGACACGGCCCAGGCGCAGGGCGTCCCCCATCCCAGCGCCGTTGTACCGCCGCCGCGCGCCCAGACCCCCGTCGTGCAGCCACCGGTGTCGAATCCGTACGCGCACCAGCCGCTCGTCACTCCGGGCGGCACCGCCGGCGAGGACGAGCGCGTCGACAGCGCCCGGCGCCGCGCGGCGGTCTATCAGGTCGAGATCCAGAAGAAGCTCACGATCGCAGTCGCCTGCTTCGTCTTCGGCCTGCTCGGCGTGCCGGTGGCGCTGCGCTTCCCGCGCGGTGGGGCGGGACTGGTGTTCGCCGTCAGCGTCGTGGTCTTCGCCATCTATTATATCGGGCTGATCGTCGGCGAAGACGTCGGCGACCGGCTGATTTTGTCCCCCTTCATGTCGATGTGGGGGCCGAACCTCATCTTCGGCACCCTTGGCCTCGCCGGGATGTGGGTGATGCGGCGCGCCAGCCCGACCGCGCGTGGCGGGGGTTGGGCCGACGTCAAGGAGGCGGTGGTGGGTCTCGTGCGCCGGAAACGGCCACTGTAATGCGGACCCTTGACCGCTACGTCCTGCGCCAGTGGCTGCTCGTGTTCTTCATCGTGATGCTCGGGTTTCCCCTGCTCGTCATCGTCATCGATCTGACCGACAAGTTCGAACGCTATCTGATGCGGGGCTTGTCGAAGGGTCACGTCGCGCTGGCGTACGTGTACGGCATGCCCGACACCATGTTCCTCGTCCTCCCGGCGGCGGTGCTGTTCGCGACCGTCTTCACGGTGGGGCCGATGGGACGCCACTCGGAGCTCACCGCCGCGAAGGCCTCGGGGATTTCGTTCTACCGGCTGGTGCGGCCGATCTTCGTGGCCGCGGTGGCGTCGTGTGTCCTGGGGATCGGACTCGGCGAGCTGGTGCCGATCGGGGCGGCGCGCAAGGCCGAGCTGCTGGGCGAGAAGGCGGTGCGCACCGGCTCGCGCATCAACTTCGTCTACCGGGCCGACGGCGGCTGGGTGTACGCCGTGCGCACGCTCGAGATCGCGAAGCGCCAGATGACCGATCTCGTGATGGAGCGGGCCGGGACCGGCGTCGGCTACCCGACGATCGTGGTGACGGCCGAGCGCGCGCGCTACCGCCGTATGGCGGGGTGGACCCTGCAGAACGGCAGCGTGCGGTACCTGCTTGGCCCCGGAGTGGAGCGGTCCTTCGACTTCCACACGCTGAGCACGCGGACGCTCGTGGAAACGCCCGAGGACCTGCTGGCGGAGCCGAAGGCCCCCGAGGAGATGCGCTACGCCGAATTGGGGCGTTACATCGACGCGCTGGCCCGTTCGGGTTCGGACACGCGCAAGCTCGCGGTGGACCGGGCGCTGAAGATCGCGATTCCCTTCACCTGCATCATCATCGCGCTGTTCGGCGCGCCACTCTCGGTCACCAACCCGCGCGCCGGGATGGCGTGGGGGTTGGCCGTGAGCCTCGCCACCACGTTTCTCTTCCTGCTGTTGATGCAGCTGTCGCGCGCTGTGGGAGGCGGCGGGCTCTTGCCCCCGACGTTCGCGGCGTGGCTGCCGAATATCCTCGCGGCAGGCGGAGCGGGGTGGCTCCTCAAGAAAGTGCAGACGTAGACGGTAGGGGGCGGTAGGAGACGGTAGGGGACCGTAAGGGTGGTTGGGGAGACTACGTGCGCTTTGCCGCGACAGAGCGATACAATCGCCAGGTGAGATACCCGCTGCGTCGACGGAGCTCGTCGAGACGATTCCAGGACTCGTTCGAGATGTAGTGAAGGTCCCTTGCCAGCCGCAGGATGAATGCAAGCTCAGCAAGCGATCCGACCGCCATGTCGAGAAACCGACGAAACTCCCTGGAGCCGTGCTTCGCAGAACCTTCCGCGATATTCGCAGCTGCCGAGAACGCCGCCCGACGAGCCTGTGACGTCAATCCATACAATTCGTGCTTAGGGAAGCTGGAGGTGCTGCCATAGACCTCGAGTGTGAGCTCGTAGCACACCTGCCATGCGGTGAGCCGTTCATACGGCAGCATCCTGGGAATCTGGTGATCGTCTGACCGGAACGCGTACCATTTGACCGCGACTCAGCTCATTCGAACGCAGAAGGCGGCAGGGATTTACCCCTGCCGCCCCCTACCCTCTCCTACCCTCCCCTACCGTCCCCTACCGTCCCCTACCGTCCCCTAGAACGCATATCTCGCGCCCAGCTGGAACACCCACCGCGATCCCAGCGAGTTCACCGTCACCTGGTTCTTGATCGGCAGGTTCAGGGCGTAGATGCCGCGGCCGTTGATCTGGTCGTAGCCCGTCAAACGGATCAGGTTCGTCTCCTCGTTGATCCCCGTGACCTTGACGAGGCCCCAGTCCGAGTTCAGGAAGTTCAGCACGTTCAGCATGTCGGCGTTGATTTCGATCGACTGGCCGTGCAGCGTGCCGAACGTCTTGCTGATGCGGGCACTGAAGATGTTCTGCCACGGATTGCGGCAGGCGTTGCGCGGCAGGATGTGGCCGCGGTTGTTGCGCAGGCACGGCTCGTTGTTGATGTAGTTGTCGAGCGTCGCGGCCTGCCCGGCCACCGGCATGGTGATGTCCGCCGTATTGATCGGCACGTATACCGCGTCGTTGCCGCTGAAGCCGTCGGCGTTGATGTCGCCGTTGACCACGTAGGTGAACGGCGTGCCGGAGATGCCCGTGTAGAACAGCGAGAAGTGCGAATCGAACGGCGTGTTGACCGTGCCACTGACCGTGACCTTGTGCGGCCGGTCGAAGAACGACGTCGCCAACGTGGGCGCGTCGACCGGTCCATTCAGGACGCCGAAGCGGTAGTTGGAGTTCGTGATGTCCGACGTCATCGAGCGGAAATCGACGGTGTGCGAGTAGGTGTAGCTCGCCGAGAACTCGATGCCGTTCGAGAACCGCTTCTGGAATTGCACCGCCAGCGATGCCGAGTGGTCGCCACTGGTGTTGAAGTTCCGGATCACATCCGCGTAGGTTGCGGTCACCCGCGATGCCGTGGCGCCGCCGGTCGCCGGGTTGATCGTACCATAGAGCGGCCGCCCCGTCTCCCCCGCCGACCCTCCCTGAACGCCGGTGAGGTTCACGTCCTCGAGCAGGAATTCGTTGATCGCCTTCGTGTAGATGAAGTCGACGGTGCCGAGCACGCCCCACCCCAGCTCGCGGTCGATGCCCAGCGCCAGCTTCGCTGCCTGCGGGAACTTGAAGTTGGGATCGAAATACACGACGCTGGGCCGGCCCGCCGACGGCGCGGCGCCGCAGCTGGTCGGTTGATTGTTGGGGTCGGTGGTAAACGTCAGGCTCGCCACCGCCGCCGCCCCCGCGCAGACGAGGCTCTGCTGCTCGAGTCCCGTGTTGCCGTAGGCGTTGGACAGCCACACGTACGGCGGCCGGCCGGAGAAGATGCCCACGCCGCCGCGCAGAATCGTCCGGCCCTCTCCGTTCACGTTGTAGTTGAAGCCCAGCCGCGGCGACCACAGGATGTTGCCGCTCGGGAACGAGCCGGTGTGCACCGTTCCGCCGCCCAGAAACGCGAAGTGAATCGTGTCGAGCGTCGGATTCTCCGTCGGCGACGGCTGTGTCGGGATATCCATCCGCACGCCCGCGGTCAGCGTCAGGTTGCGGACCGGGGAGAAGCGGTCTTCGGCGTAGAACCCGTATTGCTTGACGCGGAAATCGGCGACCGGGCCGTCGGGGCGGAGCGCCGTCGGCAGCGCCCGCTCGAAGCGGTTCGGCAGCCCGAGAGCCAGGGAGTCGGGACTCGAGAAGTTCCACACGCCGATCGACGCCGGGAAGAAGACGTTCACGAAGTGGAAGAACTCATTGTGCGTTCCCACGGTGATCAAGTGCGACTGTAGAGGGAACGTCACGTTGTCCGTCAGCTCGATCACCCTCTGCTTCAGCGAATTGGCCTGCGAGAATCGCTCCGCTCCCGCCGCCACGTACGTCGACGGTGAATTGCCGGCGACGAGAATCAAAGGCACGCGGTTCGGGAGATCGCGGACGTCCGAGATCGAGCTGTAGGCGGCGATCAGCTCGTTCGAAAGATCCCGCGAGAGCTGCGCGGTCCATTTGCCGCGCACCGTGCGAGTATGGTCGGTGAAGTCGTAGCCCGAGTTGGACAGCTGATACCCGTCGCGCCCGTTGAACGGCGCGGTGTATTGGTGCGTCAGATTGATACGGTCGGCGTTGACGTAGATCCCCGTCAGCTCGACGTGGCTGTTCACGCCCAGCTCGTAGGAGAGCTTTCCGAACAGATTGGTCTCGGGATTGGGGATGGTCGGCGCCGCGAAGCTGCCGGGGTCGAAGCCGTACTGCGTCTTCAGGATGTTGCGCACCGAGTCGAACCGGGCACCGGTGATCCCGATCCCGGCCGTATCCGCGGGCGTGCACGACGCCGAACACTGGATCGCCGAGGCGAACGGCCGCGCGTCGTGCCGGAAGTCGCCAGAGACGAAGAAGTGCATCTTGTCCCGGATGATCGGTCCGCCGAGCGAGAAGCCGTACTGCTGTTGCTGGTAGTCGGCGACCGGCACGCGAATGCCGGCGGTGTCCTTCCCGACGAAATTCTGATTCTGCATATAGCCGAACGCCGTGCCGTGCAGGTCGTTCGTGCCGGACTTCGTAATGGCGTTGACGAGACCGCCGGTGAACTGGCCCTGGCGCACGTCGAACGGCGCGATCTGGATCTGGAACTCCCGCACCGACTCGAGCGACAGCGGCCGGGCGTTGACGCTGCCTCCCGGGACGCCGTTCGTGGCGCCGAGGTTGAACAGATCGTTGTTCGAGCCGCCGTCGATCTGCACGTTGTTGAACCGGTCGTTCTGCCCGTTGATCGAGTTACCGCCCCCCGGCGTTCTCACCACCTGAGGCGACGTACTCACAAAATCCGTGAACGCGCGGTTGAGCGTCGGCAGGCGATGAATGGCGAGATCGGAGACCAACGACTGGGCACCGGTTCGGGCCGCCGATCGCAGGGGATCGGAATTGGTTTCCACGACAACACCCGCGATCTCGACGGCCGACCGTTTCATGGTCAGTTCCAGCCGGAATCGTTGTCCCAGTGCGAGCGCGAACTGGTCCGACGTCTTTGGCTCGAATCCGATGGCACGCGCGGACAGCGTGTAGGGACTCCCCACCGACACGTTCTCGAAGTTGTACGTCCCGTCGTCGCGCGACCGCGTGGTGTGGCGCTCCCCCGTCGAGCCGAGCACGAGCGTCAGCTCCACCAGCGGCACGGGAGCTCCGGCCTCATCGGTGATCCGCCCGGTGACGGCCGCGGTGGTGACGCCCTGAGCGGCGAGTCGCGCCACCATGAGCGGCGCGACGAGAACGGCGAGAACTGCCACAGACCGGTACCAGCGATTCATAGCGTTGCTCCGGATGAGTGAGTCGACCACGAGTGATTCCATTGCGGAGGTTCTGCAAGGGCGCAGGTAAGATGCCCGGGGCCCGAAGCTTGTCAATCAGACCCGGGGCTACAACCGCGTCACGATCGTGTCTCCGCCGGGACGTGAGTGCGGCGCCACCAGTAGTAGACCGGAATGCCCACGAGCAACACGCCGATGTCCCAGGCCGACGCGGTCGGCTGCGACACGAAGTAGTTGCCCAGCAGGAACAGCGACGCCACGAGGAACACCGCCGGGACGAACGGATAGCCCCAGGTGCGGTAGGGCCGCGCCAGGTCCGGCCGGCGGCGCCGCAGCACGTAGATCGCCGCCACCGCCAGCGCGTAGAACGGCCAGATGCCGATTACGAACTGGTCGGCGAGCTGCGCGAAAGTGCGCACCAGCACGAACACCATGCCGAGTGCCGCGGTCAGGAGAATCGCCGGCGCCGGGGCGCCGGTCTTCGGATCGACCCGCGCGATCACCGACGGGAACAGCCCGTCGTCGGCCAGGGCGTAGAAGATGCGCGGCGCCGTCATCATCGAGCCGTTCAGCGTCCCGAAGGTACTGATCGCCACTGCCGCCGAGACGGCGACGACGCCGGCCGTGCCGAACAGCAGCTGCGCCGAGTCGGCCGCGACGAGCTCGGCGTCCTTCATGCGGGCCATCGGAATCAGGTGGAGGTAGACGAGATTCGCGCCGAGGTAGAGGATGACGACGATGACCGTACCGAGCACCAGCGCCCGCGGCAGGTTGCGCTGCGGATCGCGCACCTCGCCGCCGACGAACGCCAGATCGCCCCACCCGTCGTACGCCCACAAGATCGCCACCAGCGCGAGCAGGACCGGTGACAAGGACACCGAGGCCGCGGTTCCCGTCTCCCCGACCGGCGGCACGCCGCTGCCGAGCGCGAAGCCGAGCACGATCAGCGCCCCGAGCGCCGCCACCTTGAAGACCGTCGAGATGTTCTGGAGCACGGCGCCCCGATGGATGCCGCGCAGATTCACCGCGGCGACGATCGCCACATACACCGCCGCGAGCAGCTGCTCGGCGTGCAACGGCAGTCCCAGGACTTCCGCTTTGGGATCGTAGCCCACGAGCCGCAGCGAATACGCCGAGGCGGTGATCGAGATCGCCCCGAACGCGCCGGGCCGGATGACGAGCAGCTCGGCCCACCCGAAGAGGAACGCCGGCAGCGGCCCGAAGCCCTCGCGGATGAAGACATAGATCCCGCCCGAGCGCGGGAACATGGCGGACAGCTCGGCATAGGTCAGCGCGCCGCACAGC
>DASSIL010000267.1:0-2210 GCA_035691925.1 Gemmatimonadales bacterium | reverse complement strand
GCGAACGGGTAGTCGGACTGGAACAACACCCACAGCGCCTCCGACTGATACATCGGGAGCATCACACCGCCATGCTCGAGCCACTGCGGCGGCACGTTCGCTGCGAAGTCGTCGACGTGGCGCAGCGGAAAGCGTCTGAGCCCCGGCGGGAGTGGATAGGTGCGGTCGTCGTCGGGGATGCGGAGCGTGCGTTGGAACTCGATCGATGCTGTCGCCTCCCGGTGGACCTCCGGAAATGTGAAGACGAGTTGTTCCTCCCTGAGCTCGATCATGGCTGTCCTCCCCGCGCTACCATTTTCCGTCCCGCACCTCGCGCACCAAGCGCAACACCGCGTGATCCGGCATCCGCCGCAGCTCGCGAATCAACGAGGCGAAAACCTCGGGTCGCCGGCGGATGGCGTCCTGCAGGTCCGAGGAGACTTTTCCCGCCAGGGCGAGCAGGACATCCGGATCCTGGCCCAGCTCGCGCGCCAGGGCGACGATCTTGGCCTCGGACGGCGGCGGCACATCGCCGCGCTCGACCTTGCTGAGAAATGAGGGCTCCACCCCGATACGCTGCGCCACCTGGCGCACCGAGTACCGCTCGTCCTGCTCGCGCAGCTCCTCGCGGCATTTGCGGACGAAGTCCCCGAACCCTTTCGGCATTGTGTATCATGTACTACTTAGTACACATAGTCAAGAATGACGCCCTAGCCTATACTGGCAGCCGCTATGGATGAGCTGAAAGCGCTGCGCGCCCTCGCCACGGAGCTGGGGGTCCACACCCGCTACACCGACGGACTAGGGAAGAAGGTCACGGTAGGGACCGAGACCTTGCTGCGCGTGTGCGCGGCACTGGGAGCCCCGGTCACATCGTTCACCGACGCCGGCAAAGCACTGCACGACTACCGCAGGACCCACACCGGTGGGCTGTCGCCAGTCATTGTCGCATGGAACGGCGTCGTTCCCCCCCCACAGCGGAGGGTCGGTTCCCAACGCCGGGAGGGAGAGGAGCGGCGCAGAAACCGGCGAGAGGTACAGCTCGAGAGCGGTGAAACCCTCCCGCTGGATGGCCGCCCCCTCCCCATGGGCTATCACCGGCTCTCTGCCGGCAACACGACCTGCACTGTGATTTCCGCGCCCGTCGAAGCCTGGCGCCGGCCGGGGTCGCATCGCAGCTGGGGGGTGGGGACTCAGGTCGCCGCGCTGCGTTCGAAGCGCAGCCGCGCGGTGGGAGACCTGCAGGACCTCGAGTCGCTGTGTCGCTGGCTGCGCGAGCGCGGCGGCGATCTCGTCACGGCACTCCCCCTCCTTCCCACGTTCAACTCCAATCACCCCGAGCCGAGTCCCTATTCACCGGTGAGCCGCCTCTTCTGGTCGGAGTTGATGCTCGACCTCGAGGGCGCGCACCGGCCGGTGGGCGACGTCACGACGCTCGACGTGGCGCGGGCCGACGCCGAGGTCCGTGATGCATTGAAGGATGTTCCGATTCCCGACGCCGCGCGCCAGGACGGCGAGCTGGTGCGCTACGCGCATTTCCGCGGTGCACAGAAACGGCTGGGGCGTAACTGGCGCGATTGGCCAGCGGAAGCGCGCGCCGGGAAGCTCGGCGTCGAGCACCTGGACGCCGACGAGGAGCGGTTTCATCTCGTGGCGCAGACGCTGCTGCGGCGCCAGCTGCAGGGTCTGCGCGAGCGGCTCGATCCGACGGGAATGCGACTGGGACTCGATCTCGCGGTCGGCGTACACCCCGACGGTTACGACCCCTGGTCGCGCCAGACGCTGTTCTGCGACGGCATGTCGGTGGGCGCTCCCCCCGATACCGGATTCCCGAGCGGCCAGGATTGGGGCTTCGCCCCCGTGCTCCCCGCGGCGTCGCGGCTCGAAGGCCACCGTTATCTCGCGGCATCGATCGGCCACCAGGCGTCGCTCGCGGGGGTGCTGCGCGTCGATCACGTCATGGCGTGGACGCGGCTCTACGTGATCCCGCACGGGATGGCGCTCTCCGAGGGAACGTACGTCAGCTATCCCGCCGAGGAGCTGTTCGCGATCCTCACCCTCGAATCGCACCGGCATCATTGCGAGATCGTGGGTGAGAATCTGGGAACCGTCCCCCCCGAGATCGACGAAGCGTTGCCGCGGCACAAGATCTGGGGGATGTATCTGGCCGAGTTCCAGGACTGGAAGGGCAAGAAGGAAGAGGCACCGTCTCCGCCCACCGAGCGCGACAT
>DASSIL010000266.1:0-2888 GCA_035691925.1 Gemmatimonadales bacterium | reverse complement strand
GCCGAGTTGTACGAGCATATCCAGCGGCTGAGCCTCGCGTTCTTCTCGCGCAAGAAGACAGGGAGCCTGATCACACGCGTGTCGTCGGACACCGACCGGCTGTGGGATTTCGTGGCGTTCGGTGTGGTGGACGTGTCGCTCTCGCTCGTCATGCTCGCGGGGTTGTCGGCGGTGCTGCTGACGCTCGACTGGCGGCTCGGGCTCGTCATGACGCTGCCGGTGCCGGTGTTGTGCTGGCTGATCTACCGGCACGGCGAGGCGCTGAACCGGCGCTTCCTGCGGGCATGGCGCAAGTGGTCGCGCATGACGGACGTGCTCTCGGACACGATCCCCGGGATCCGGGTGGTGAAGGCGTTCAATCAGGAGGACCGCGAGATCGAACGTTTTGCGACCCGCTCGGACGACGTGACCGAAGAAGTGGCCAATGTGCACCGGTTGTGGACCACGTTCTGGCCGCTGTTGACGTTGTCGGTGCAGGTGACGACGGTGCTCGTCTGGGTGATCGCCGCACCGCGGCTGCTCGGGCACGGCCCGGCGCTGCCCCTGGGGACGTTCATCTCGTTCCTGTTGTACACGACGATGTTCGTCGGACCGATCGAGGTGATCGGGCAGATCGCTCGCACGATGAATCGGGCGACGACCTCGGCGCACCGGATCTTCGAAGTGATGGACACGGAACCGGAAGTGCGGGAGGGCGTGCGGCCCGTACGGCTCGAGCCGGTGCGTGGCCGCGTCACGTTCGATCGCGTGGCGTTCGCCTACGACGGCGTGCGTCAGGTCTTGAAGGGAGTGTCGTTCGACGTGCTCCCCGGGGAGCTGGTCGGCCTCGTGGGGTCGTCGGGCGGCGGCAAGAGCACGATCGTGAACCTGATCGCGCGCTTCTACGACGTTACGGGCGGCGCCGTGCGGATCGACGGCGTCGACATCCGGGAACTGGAGACGGGGCACTACCGCCGCCAGATCGGGATGGTGCTCCAGGACCCGTACCTGTTCCACGGGACGGTGCTGGAGAACATCCGCTACGGCCTGCCCGACGCGTCACTGGGCGACGTGATCCTGGCCGCGCAGGCGGCCAACGCGCACGACTTCGTGTGCAAGCTGCCGCACGGGTACGACACCGTCGTCGGGGAGCGTGGGCACACCCTCTCGGGCGGGGAGCGCCAGCGCGTGTCGATCGCGCGGGCGATCCTGCACGATCCACGGATTTTGATACTCGACGAGGCAACGTCGAGCGTGGACACGGAAACCGAGCGGGAGATCCAGCAGGCGTTGGACCGCCTCATCGCCGGGCGGACGGTGTTCGCCATCGCCCACCGGCTGTCGACGTTGCGTCGCGCCTCCCGCCTGTTCGTCATCGAGGACGGGCGATTGGTGGAGTCGGGGACGCATCGCGAGCTCCTGGCGCGGCACGATGGCAGGTACCGGAGGCTGCATGAGATGCAGCTGCAATTGGCCTAGAAGGCGTCATCGGTCGTCGGTTGTCGGTAAAGGCACAGACAGCCCTTACCGATGACCGACAACCGATAACGCATTTCCCAGGGGGACACACATGCAAGCGACAGCCGTCAGGAAGCCTGAGATGAGTTCCGGGACCCAACTCCGTCTCGCGCATCGCACAGACGGCCAGCTGTGGGCCGTCCGGGACGGGGAAGAGTGCGCGGTGCGCGTGCGCCGGGCGTTCCCGTGGTCAGAGCCGGCGCGTTTTATCTCGCTGCGCGACGCCGCAGACCGGGAATTCGCGCTGGTCGCCGAGCCCGCGAATCTCGAGCCCGGTTCTCGTCGCGCGCTGGAGGCGGCGCTCGCGGCGGCGGGGTTCGTGTTCGTGGTCACGGCGGTCCACGAGATCGAGGAAGAAGTGGAGATCCGGACCTGGCGCGTCGCCACGCGTCAGGGGGCGCGCACCTTCCAGACGCGCCTCGACGATTGGCCGCGCCCCCTTCCCGGCGGCGGGCTGTTGATCCGCGATGTGGCCGGCGATTTGTATCAGATCGCCGATCTCGCGGCGTTGGATGACCGGAGCCGGGAGCTCTTGTGGGCGTATGTAGACTGAGCTGTCAGCCGTCAGCTATTACGCAGATCAACCGAGCGCATCACATTAAGGGGCCCCGTTTCCGGAGCTCCTTTTTGTTCAGTATCCGCTCGCTATCTCTCACCGCACTGTTCGTCGTCTGTGCGCTTGCGCCTGCGGCGAGTCAGAATTCCGAGTACCGCTCGCCCGCCGGCGTCACCTATGTCTCGCAGGCCGACACCGGCGGCGTGGCGCGCGCCGAATCGGCGCTGGCGGCAGCACCGCGCGACGTGCACCGCATCATCCAGCTGGGACTCGCCCAGTCGGCGATCCGGCGCTACCGCGAAGCGATCGCCACGTTCACGCGTGGCATCGCGATCGCTCCCGACTCCGGGATCCTCTACCGTTGGCGCGGGCATCGCTACCTCTCGGTGCGCGTGCTGGACAGCGCGCGCGCCGACCTCGAGCACGGCCTACAGCTCGATTCGACGCTGTACGGCTGCTGGTACCACCTCGGCATCGTGAAGTATGTGACCGGCGATTTCGCCGGGGCCGCAGTGGCGTTCGCCCGCGCGCTTCCGCTGGCGCCTGATTCGGGAGAACGGGCGGGCTCGATCGATTGGTCCTGGATGTCGTTGATGCGGGCCGGCCGGGGGCCCGAGGCCCAGGCGGTGCTCGACCACAACCGCGCCGGGCCTCCGGGCGGCAATTTCTATGACCAGCGGCTGCGGCTCTATCGTGGACAAATCGGTCCCGACCAGGTGGTGACGCCGGCCGATACGGCGGATATCGCTCTCGCGACCCTGAGCTATGGGCTTGGCAACTGGTATCTGCTGCGTGGCGATACCGCGAGCGCCAAACGCTGGTTCGAGCGCTCCGT
>DASSIL010000265.1:0-2056 GCA_035691925.1 Gemmatimonadales bacterium | reverse complement strand
GTGACAATCACCACGATCGTGAAGCCGGGACTGCGCGACAGCGTGCGCACCGCGTAGCGGATGTCGGCGCCGATGCTCTCGAGCCACGGCAGCCCCCGCTGGTCGCGCACAGCTTCTACCGCCTGCTCTACCCCTCCGGCAATGAGCAGCGCCTGGCGCCGGGCCTCATCGGGGCTCATGCCCCGGCGCACGTACTCGGCGGTCTCCATTTCGAGGTGGGCGGCCATTTCCTCTCTGACATCCGGGTCGTGCCGGGACGAGGCGAACATGCCCGCGAGGCGTGCGGCCAGTCGTCGGATGATCCTCATGGAGCCTCCCGCTGCGGCTTGAGGAACGCGGCGATCAAGTCGGCGGTGCTGTGCCAGTCGCGGGTCTCGCGCGCCAGCCGCCTGCGCCCAGCGGCGGTGAGCGTGTAGTACCGCGCGCGGCGATTGTGTTCGGTTTGCCCCCACTTGCCCGCAATGCAGCCTTCCTGCTCCAGCTTGAGCAGCGCGGGATACAAGGTGCCGTAGTTGAGCGTGATGCGGTGACGGCTGGTCTCCTCGATGCGTCGCGCGATGCCGAAACCGTGCCGGGGCCCCAGGACGTCGAGCGTCTTGAGGATCATCAGGGCCAGCGTGCCGCGCTGCACGTCCAGTTTCTTGGTCAACGGGCCGTCCTATGGGTTACCAATATGACGGTACATGGGCCGGGACGGGTTGGCAATTTCAGGCGGAGCGTTTTCACGAAAGCTGGACATCCGTTCTGTTTCGCAGTTTAATGGCGGAGGTATGGAGATCCTTCCGGCGCGGGACGCGGACTATGAATGGGCCGCCGAGCTCATGGCGAAGAGCGAGCCCTGGGTCACGCTGCGGCGAGACCAGGACCAGTGTCGTGCTGCCGTGCGCCGTCCCGGGACGGAGCTGTTCATCGGCGTTCAGGGCGAGCAGCGACTGGGTTTCCTGCTCCTGGCAGCGCACGGACTCGCCGGCTCGCCCTACATCGCCTCCATCGCGGTCGATGCAGCCGCACGCGGTCGTGGCGTCGGCACGGCGCTGCTCGATTTCGTTGAAGCGCGCTACCGCGGAACCCGCCAGCACCTCTTTCTCCTCGTGTCGTCGTTCAATCCGCGCGCGCGACGCCTCTACGAGCGACGCGGCTACCAGCAGGTCGGCGAGATCCCGGATTACATCGTCGCCGGGCACTCCGAATGCATCATGCACAAGAGGCTCGGTTGAACGCGGATCGTCGGGAGGCACGCCGGCTTCTCGTGCTCCTGGTCGTCGTTGCCTCGGCGGGATACGTCGCCCGGGTCGCCATCAGCGTCGTCGCCCCGCAACTCATGGATGCATTCGCGCTCACGCAGACGCAGATGGGCACCATCTTCAGCGCGTTCCTGCTGGGCTACACGGCGATGCAGGTTCCATCGGGCTGGCTGGCAGACCGCGTCGGGACGCGCGTCCTGTTCGGTGGCGTCACGGTGGCGTGGCTCGTGCTGACGACGGCGACGGCCTTGGCGCGTCCGGTGGCGACGATCTCCGTGGTGGGCGTGTTCATGGTGCTGCGGGCGCTGTTCGGGGTCGCTGCGGCGCCAACGTATCCGGCTGCAGCGCGGGCGGTCGCGGTGACGTTTCCTCCCGCCATGCATGGTCGCGCGAACGGCGTCGTGCTCGCGAGCATCGGCATCGGATCGGCGTTGACCCCGCTCGTGCTCGTGCCCGTGAGCCGTGCCCTGGGCTGGCGCGCCGGGCTCCTGCTCGCGGCCGTCCTGACTGCGGTGGCGGCCGTGGCGTGGTGGACGGCGGCTCCACCCGTTGCGGGGCGCGTGGTCCGGTCGACGGACGATGGCACCGACGGCGGCACTGCGCCGTGGCGCACCCCCCAATTCTGGTTTCTGTTCGCGAGTTATTTCCTGCAGGGTTACGTCGGTTACATCTTCGTGTTCTGGTTCTACTCGTACCTGGTGCAGATCCGCCACTTCGAGCTGCTCCAGGCGGCGGGGATCACGGCGTTGCCATGGGTGGCGACGCTCATCGCCATTCCGGCCGGCGGGGTCGCATCGGATGCGGCCGTCGGT
>DASSIL010000264.1:0-47411 GCA_035691925.1 Gemmatimonadales bacterium | reverse complement strand
GGGGGGCGGTCCCACGCCTCATCCCTTCTTGTAGCGCCAGGAGACGATCCCCGCCCCGCTCGCCTGCAGCTGAAAGGCGTGCGTGCCATTGCCGTCGATCGCGGGAATATCCGCGGTCGTGGTGGTCACCACCGTCCCGGTCTTGTTCACGAACTCGAAGACGAGCTTGAACGGCGTGCTGGCCTTGGCGTGGTAGTTCGTCACCACGCCGCTGATCGTCGCGCCCTGATCATTTGGCCCGAAGCCGCCGACGCTCACGTCGACCGGGAGCAGCGAGTCGGAAATCGTCACGTAGTACAGCGCCGAATCCCCTTGCTTCTTGAGCTGCCAGGCCTGGGCCACCATGCGCACCGAATTGCGATTCATCGGGTCGACCTGGACGAGACGCTGCGCGACGGGCAGCATCTTGTCCGACTGATGGAGCGCGAAATAGGTGCTGGTCAGGTTGAAGAGTCCATCGCGGTTCATCGGCTCGCGCGCCAGCCCTGCTTCGAACGCCTGAGCGGCCAGTTTGTAGTTGTTGACCGAAGCCGAATCCCGCTTCGCCAGGGAATCCGCAGCTTCGCCATCGCACTTCCGCTTGCGTTGCAGAACCGTCTGCCGGGCAGCCAGCGGTTGGCGGCGGCAGGCGGAACTGATCTTGGCGGTGTCGGGCACTGGCGGCGCTGCGTTGTAGATCATGACGCCGGCGTTGAACAGGCTCAATGGCTCCGCTGAATCGGCGTTCTGGATGATCATTGCGTACATCGCCATCGCCGAGTCTTTGTGTCCCGCCATCGTCAGCACGTCAGCGAGCCGCGCGCGGGCCTGCGCGTCGTTCGGCGCCACCTTGAGGTACGCCCCGTAGGCCGCCGCGGCGGAGTCGTAGCGCTGCGCCCCGTAGAACGCATTCGCCAGGTTGAACATCGCGTCCTTCTTCTCCTTGTCGAACCGCGGATCCGCCGCCGCCTGCGCGCCAAGCCGGAAATACTTCGCCGCGGAGTCGTAGCGCGTGTTGACCGCCGCCTCGTAGCGTGCCGTGGCGACCGAGTCGGCCAGCCCCGGATTCTGCTTCTTGAACGTCGATTCGGGGAGATACGAGCTCGGTGGCCAGTTGAAGAACGCCGTCGCGAGCGTCGTGAAACCCTGGGGCTCCCCATCGTATACGCGGTTGGCAGTGCGCAGCACTGTCACCGCGGAATCGAAGTTCTGCGAGTTCAGGGCCGCGATGCCGGCGTTAAAGAGCGGCACCCACAAGAGATTGCGCCGGTAGAAACTGATGTCCTCGTGACACGTCGGGAGCAGCGCCTCGGCCTTGCGGAAGGCGGAGTCGGCGCCATCGGCGTCGTTGCGCATCGCGTAGTAGCGACCGAGGTAGTACCAGGCCCCGGGATTCTTGTCCTGCCCGCCGGTCGTGACCGCCTGGGTCAGCGTTCGCTGCGCGTCCTTCAAGTCCCGCTCGCGATTCAGGGGCTTCTCGGTGGCGTCCTTCAAGTACAAGAGCCCGCTGTTGACGAGGAAGTGATTCGCCCCCTTGATCTCGCACTTCGGCGGCAACCAGATATTCGTCTGCGCCGCCAGCGCGGGAGCGAACGAGAATGCCGTGAGCACCGGTAGGATGAGCCGCTTCCGCATGACGATCACTCCTTGGAGTTCGCGATCAATTCTTCGGCACCACGTTGCGCTGCCCGCGCCACCTCGAGCGGCGGCCGCCCCAGCTGCCGCGCCGCCGCCACGACGTCGTCGTATTCCGGTTTCACCCGCGGCAGGCCGCCGTCCGGGCCTTCGAGCACCTTCACCCGTACCCGCACGTCATTCGTCAGCGGCACGGTGACGTGCCGGCGCGCCAGCGTCACCCGCTCCACCCGGCTGCGCCGCACGCCGGCCGTCGTGCTGTGCTGAAACAACGCCGCGGTCACGGCCGGCGCCGCGGGCTCGCTGACCACCACTTCGCAGCGAAATCCGGTCCGCCCCTTTTTCATCTGCACCGGCCAGGTCTGCACGTCGAGCGCTCCGGCGGCGAACAATGCCTGCCGCAACGGCTCGACGTACTCCGGGCTCAGGTCATCCACGTCGGTCGCGAGGACGATCACCTCTCCCGCTTCCGCCGCTGCTTCTCCCACCAGGATGCGCAGCGCGTTGGGGTAATGCCGCGGATCACGATTCCCCGCTCCCCACCCGCTCGCCAGCTGCCGCCACCCGGCCGGCGGCGCTCCCGACGACAGCACCCGCAAGAGCACGGCGCCGGTCGGTGTCGTAGCTTCCCCCTCCACTGGACCGTTCGCCTGGACGTCGATCCCCTCGAGCAGCAGTGCCGTCGCGGGGGCCGGCACCGGCAATCGCCCGTGCGCCACTTCCACCCATCCCGTGCCGAGCGCGACCGGCCGATGGTAGATCGCATCCACCCCGAGCCGCTCGAACCCCTCGATCGCTCCCACGATGTCGAGCACCGCGTCCACGGCCCCGACTTCGTGAAGATGCACGCGCTCGGGGGTCGTGTTGTGCACGCGCCCCTCCGCTTCGCCGACGAGCCGGAATGCCTGCACGGCACGCTCGCGCGTCCATGGCGAGACCGGCGCCGCTTCGACCAACCGGATCAGCACGCCGACGTCACGACCGTGCGGCTCATCAGGAATCGCGAACGCCACCTGCTTGCACGAGACGCCGCCCCGCTGAACGTCGCGAATCGAAACTGTTACCCCGGTGAGTCCGAGGCGGACGGGGAGCTCGTGCAGCCATGATTCCGGTACCCCGAGCGACAGGAGGGCGCCGAGCGTCATGTCGCCGCTGATACCGGCGAAGGGATCGATTACGGCGATAGGCATGGCTCGAAGTGCCCAAATATAAACGGCTTAGGTGCGATACAGCCACCCGGCGCCGGTGTTGAAGAGGACCACCGTTTCGTGCGGCCCGATGGCACCGGAGGCGAGGAGGCCGCGTGCCGCTGCGAGGGTCGCCCCACCTTCCGGAGCGGCGTCGATCCCCGCGTCCACCTGCAGCTCGCGCGCACCGGTCGTGAGCTCTTCGTCGGAGACAGCGATCGCCCCGCCGCGACTCTCCCGCAGGGCGCTCAGCATGAGGCGATCGCCCAGCGGGCCGGGGACGCGCAATCCGGCCGCGACGGTGGTGGGATCCGGCCAGGGGGTGCAACGGTCTGCTCCGGTTTCGAAGGCGCGAATCACCGGCGCACACCCCGTCGCCTGCACCGCATAGAGCCGCGGCAAGTCGCCGTCGATCCAGCCGGCCCGGCGCAGTTCGCCGAACGCCTTCCACATGCCGATCAATCCGGTGCCTCCCCCGGTGGGGTACACGATCGCCTCCGGGAGGTGCCAGTCGAGCTGCTCCGCAAGCTCGAGGCCGAGCGTTTTCTTCCCCTCGATGCGATACGGCTCCCTGAGCGTCGAGACGTCGACCGCATCATGTTCGGCGGCGTAGGCGCGCGCCGCCTTGCCGCAGTCGCCGATGTGTCCGGCCACGAGCTGCAGCTCCGCACCATAGGAGCGGATCTGGGAGAGAATCGTCGGGGGCGTCGTCTCGGGAGCGTAGATCCGCGCCGTCACTCCGGCGCGTGCGGCGTATGCCGCGAGCGCCACGCCGGCGTTCCCGGCAGTAGGCACGACGAACCGCTTGGCGCCCGCGGCGCCGGCGCGCGTCACCGCGGCCGCCAATCCCCGCGCCTTGAACGAGCCGGTGGGATTCACCGATTCGTCCTTTACGAGCAGGCGCCCGAAGCCGTGCCGCCGGGCGAGCCGAGGCGCATCGAGCAGCGGCGTGCCCCCTTCCCCGAGCGAGATCGCTGCTTGATCGGGCTCGAGGGGCAGCCACTCGCGGTAGCGCCACATCGTCCAGGGACGACCCGCCAGTGCATGCTTCGCCGCGGGAGCAGGAGTCGAGGGGTAGCGCACGAGGTACGGCGCGCCGCACGCTTCGCAGACTCCCGGCAGACCGTCAGCCGTGCGCGTGGCGCCGCAGGCCGAGCACTCGAGCGACCAGGGAAGCGTCATGCCGGTCCCAGCCGATCGAGAATCCGCTCGGCGAGCGTGCGCGAGAACCCCGGGAGGGACGCGATCTCCTCGCGCGTTGCGGTCCGCACCCCCGCCACCGACCCGAACCGCTCCAGCAGTTTGCGGCGGCGATTGGGCCCCACACCCGGAATCGTCAGGAGTTGCGACGTGATGGTGCGCCGCGAACGCCGCTGGCGGCTGTACGTCACGGCGAAGCGATGGGCCTCGTCCCGGGCCCGCTGCAGCAGCTTGAGCGACGGGCTGCGGCGGGACAACCGGAGCGGCTCGTCGCGGTCGGGGAGGTAGACCTCTTCCTCTCGCTTGGCGAGACTCGCGAAGGGCACGGTAGCCCCGGTGGCCGCCGCGGCCATGACCGCCGCCCCGAGCTGCCCTTTGCCTCCATCGATCACGATGAGATCCGGCAGCGGCTTCTGTTCGTCGGTCCGGCGCCGCAGAAACCGCGTCACCACTTCGCTCACCGCAGCGAAATCGTCCTGCTGCGCCCCACGAATCCGGTAGCGGCGATACTCGGCCTTCTTCGGCCGGCCGGCCTCGAACCACACCAGCGACCCGACGGTATCCCTGCCCTGGTTGGTCGAGATGTCGATGCAGACAAAGGATCGGGGCACGTTCGCGAGGCCGAGGTCGCGCCCCAGCGCGTACACCGGATCGGCCGCCCGCTCCTCCACATCGAAGGACTCGAGCAGCAGGCTCTCGAGCAGATGCCGGGCGTTCTGCTCCGCCAGCTCGACGAGCTTCGCGTTCGTCCCCCGCTGCGGTACGGCCCATTCGCCGTCCGGTGCCAGCGACTGCAGGCTGGCCAGGTCCTCCGGCACGAACGGCAACAGCACGCGCCGCGCCCGCGCGTCGAGGGGCAGATAGAACCGCACCAGAAAGGCGGCCAGCACCTCCGCCTCGACATCGCCGCCCGCCTGCTCGAGGAAGCGGTGCTCCCGCGCGATGACGCGACCGTCGCGAATCCGGAGAATCACCCCGCAGGCATCGTCGCCGTCCCGCGCCAGGCCGATCGCGTCGGCATCGCCGCCGCCCACCAGCTCGACCGTCTGCGGCTTCTCCACCTGCTCCAGCCACTGCAGCGCGTCGCGCAGCTGCGCCGCCCGCTCGAAGTCCAGCTCGCCGGAGGCCAGCTGCATCCGCTCCCGCAGCCGCGTGCGCACCTCGAGCGTCTTCCCCTCGAGAAACAGCAGCACGTCGTCGATCATGCGCCGGTACTCGGCCTGGGTTTGGTAGCCGACACACGGCGCCTTGCAGCGATCGATGTGGTAGTCGAGGCACGGCCGCTGCGGGGCGTCGCCGGGGAGATCGTAGTGGCAGCTGCGCACGGTGAACAACCGGCGGATGATGCTCAGCGTCTGGCGCAGCGTCCCCACATCGGTATAGGGACCGTAGTAGCGCGCCCCTTCGAGCTGAATGCGGCGCACCACGAGGACGCGCGGAAACGGCTCCCCCAGGGTGACCGCGATCCGCGGATAGCTCTTGTCGTCCCGCAGGCGGATGTTGAAGCGCGGCTGGTGCTCTTTGATGAGGTTGTTCTCGAGCAGCAGCGCCTGCGCTTCATTGGGAACGAGAATCGTTTCCAGATCGGTGATCTGCGCTGCCAGCGCCGAGCGTTCCGGGGTCTCCTGATGATCCGGGGCGAAGTATTGCGGCACGCGCGAGCGCAGGCTCTTCGCTTTACCGACGTACAACACCTCTCCAGCCGAGTTCTTCCACAGGTACACGCCGGGCCGGTCGGGGAGCGACGCGAGTTTCCGAGCAATCAGCGCAGGGACGTCCATAGGCGGGTGGCGTCGGGGTGTCGCAAGGCGGACGCCACAGCGGCGTACGTCACTCCGAAGATACCCAGTGCGAGAAGGGCCAGGGGGATCGGCCCCAAACCGGCTCCGAGGCGCGCCGCTCCCACCCCTGCCCCACCGGCCAGCAACGCCGACACGACACTCGCGCCGAACGCGCGCCAGTCCGCCGGTCCCAGCACCCGGCCGATGCGGATATCCAGGTCCTTCAGATGGAGCACGACATTCAGCGTCTGACCGAGCGAGGAGCCGAGTGCGATCCCGGCGGGCCCGCCGTACAGCCGCATGAACAGATAGGCCAAGACGCTCGAGACGACGAGCGAGAACGACGCGATCTTCACCGGCGTCCTGGTGTCGCGCAGCGCGTAGAAGCCCGACGCGAACAACTTCACGGTCGCCTGGCCCAGCAACCCGACGCCGTACGCCGACAGCACCCCGCCGACGATCGCCGTGTCGGCATCGCCGAACCGGCCGGTCTGAAACAAGGCCCCGACGATGACGGGACCGAGCGCGGCGAACGCCACGGCGGACGGCATCACGAAAAAGGTGATGCGTCGAAACCCCGTCGCGATCCGCGTGCGGAGCTGCTCGTTGGGAGTCGTCGCGACCGCGTCGCGCGACAGGTCGGGCAGCGACGCCGCCGCCACCGATGTTCCGAAGAGACTCACCGGCAGGATCTGGATCAGCTGCGCGTAGACGAGACTCGACACCCCGCCCAGCCCTGCCAGCGATCCCAGAAACGTGTCCACCAGGGAAGCGATCTGGGCTACCCCCGCCCCGAGGACCAGCGGAGCCCACGCCAGGAGCACCGAGCGCACCCCTTCGGGTGCGGTGCTGACACGCAGGGCGATACCGTGCAGCAAGCGCCAGCACGCCGGCACCTGGACGGCGACCTGCAACAGGCTGCCCGCAACGGTGCCCCAGGCGAGCGCCAGGGCCAGGCGGTACAACTGCTGATCGACGGGGAGCGCGGGGCTGACGAGCCATGTCGCCGCACCGACGAGCGCCGCGATCCCCGCGACATTCCACAGCGCCGGCGCGGCGTATGACAGGAAGAAGCGGCGGTGGGTGTTGAGGATGCCGAGACACCACGCCGAGCACACCATGACGCCGGACATCGGGAAGAGCAGCCGCATCAGCGCCACCGCGATGGCCCGCGTCCCCGGTGCGAGCCCCGGCGCGAGCACCGTAGTGAGCGGTCCCGCGAAAACGACGCCGATCAGCGTGAGGGTGGCCGTCGCGAGCAGCAGCAATCCGGCGACGGCCCCGGCGAGCGCCCGCCCCGCCTCGACGTCCCGCTCGTTCCGCGAGGCATAGACGCGAATGAACGAGGCCGACAGCGTCCCCTCACCGAGCAGATTGCGGATGGCATTGGGGATACGCAGGGCGACGCGGAAGGCGTCGGCGACGGCGCCGTTGCCGAGGTAGTGGGCGGTGACGCGCTCGCGCAGATACCCCAGGACGCGAGTGACGAAGATGCCGGCTGCCACTTCTACGGCGTGGCGGGCGCCGCCACCCCCGTGCTCGGTCGTCAGCTGCCGCTCTGCCCTGAGGATTTCGGCTTTTCGAGGAGACGGTGGACGAACTGCAGCTCGTCTTTCATCCCGGCGACCGACCGGTTCAGCTCCTCCATCTCGCCTTCGAGTAAATCGACCTTGCGGCGCAGGTCCTGCACTTCGGCATTTTCGCCGCTCGAGCCCTCGAGCCGGCGCGCCATCGAGCGCCCCAGCGGAGAATCGACGAGGATCGCGACGATTGGAATCATCAGGGCGACGAACACCAGTGCGACGATGGCAATGCCAAGCATGCCAGCAACCTACGAAGCTGCCGCCCAGCGCGCTACTTCTTCGGAAAGCGCCGTGAGCAGCGCCGGCCCGTAGCGAATCGCCATCGACGCGTACGTCAGCACGCGCTCTTGCGGCTGCCCGCTCGGGAACAACGCCGACCGCGCTCGCGCCAGCTGCCCCACGAGCGTTTCGTTGGCCCGTTTCAACGCGGCCACGATCTTCTTTTCGATGTCCTGCATGCCGCCCAGCGCCGCGTTGCGCGCCGATTCGACCGTCCGCTCGAGCGTCGGGTCGACGCGGCGCGCGCCGTCCGACACACGGCCGTAGGCGCTGCGAATCTCCTCCTTGAGGTTGTCGAGCGTTGCGGCGACTTCGGGGGGAAGTTGATCGCGCACCAGACGTCCTTCCACGGCCCCCGGAGGCCCGGCGAGGTCGTCCATTTTCAGTCCGTGCTTTTCGACCACCTTGGCCACCCTGCTCTCCACCAGCGTCCCCGACCAGCGGGGCAACGGGGTCTGAGGAGACACGTCGAGGGCGCGATACAGCGGCGCCGCGCTCGGGAAGTAATCCAGCTCGCCGGGACCGGCCATGTACGCGACGGTCGGCAGCAACGCCGCTTCGATCACCGGGCGCAACAGCACGTTCGGCGACAACCGTTCGGGCGCCTCGCCCGCGATCCGTTCCAGCTCGACGCGAGTGAACCGTTCTCCTGAGCGGCGCGTCACGAAGCCGTCACCGTCAGGACGCAAACGATCGCGCCCCTGTGTCCCCTCGATCAGCACCGGCGACCACCCGTCGTCGAGCGTGGACCCCGCCGCACGCAACAGGAGCGGCGCCATGGCTCCCTTCATGGAACGGGCGTAGGGACGAACCACGGCGAGCCCCAGCGGCCCGAGGAGGGCCTGGATCGCCTCGGCGGCCGCATCGGCGAGCGTCGCGTCGGGACGGTAGGCTGCGGCGAGCCAGGCCAGCACCGCCTCCTTGAACTCCGTATCGGGAGTGCCCTGGCGCACCTGATCGAGCGCCGCGGCGATCTCGGGACCACACCGCTCCCGGTACAGGGGCCATGCCGGCGCATCGGCGGCGCGCTCGCGCAGCACGACGCTCAGGGGCTCGCCCGCGCTGTTCAGCAGGGTCGCATGATTCGCCTCCTGAAAGTCATGGTCGTCCCCGGCCACCCAGAAGACCGGGACGACCGGCACCTTTCGTTCGCGCTCGAGGCGTGCGGCGAGCGCGATGGCGGACAGCGCCTTGTAGATCGTATAGAGGGGGCCGGTGAACAGACCCGGCTGCTGCCCGGTGGTGACGGCGAGCGCGGGTCCGGCCGCCAGGCGATCACGTCCGGGACCGGGAAGTGCGGCCTCGAGGACCGCGGGCGTCACGGCGCGCGGCGTCCCCGTCGCCGGCGCCGAGCGGGCGGGCGCGGCGATCGGGGTGGCGACGATGCGAGGGATCACGGTCGCCGCGCCACGAGGATGGAGCGCGGAGAGTCGGGGCTGAGCGCGGAGCCGTCATAGTCCCCGTAGCGGCCCGTCACTTCGAGACCCGACGCCGTGAGCAATCCCTCCAGCTCGGCCGGCGTGAACAGCCGGACGCGCTCCTGAAATGACCGGTTTTCGGCACGCAGCTCGATCTCCTTGACGACGTAGAGTCCCTCTTCACTGAAGCGGCGCTTGACCCGCGCCGACGATCCGCCCTGCTGGATCTGCTCGCTGTCACGGCGCAGCGTGCGGCGCACCTGGTCGGCGTTGAGAAAATCGATCACGAAGCGCCCTCCCGGAGCGAGGACCTCGGCAACCTGGCGCATCACCGTACCGTGCTCCGAATCGGAGCGAAAATATCCGAATGACGTGAACAAGTTGACGACGAGCCCGAAACTCCCGGGCCGGAACGGCAGCGCGCGCATGTCGCCGCGGACGAGCGGTGCCCGCACTCGCCGCTGCGCCCGCAGCAGCATGCCGGGCGAGAGATCGAGGCCGACGACCCGGGCACCCGCCCGCTCGAGCTCCGCGGCGTGCCGCCCCGCGCCACATGCCAGGTCGAGCACCAGCACGCCCGCCGACCAGGGCGCTACCCGCTGGATGAGCGCAACGGCCCGCCGCGCGTCCGCGTCGTCACGGTGCGGGTACAGCGCATGATACTCTTCCCCGAACCACTGCTCGAACCATTCCGTCATTCGGCGAAGACGTCCGTCTGGAAGACCAGGAGCTGGCAATCGGGAGCGCGCCACGCGTCAGGCGACAACCCCGCCTTGCGGCACGCCGCGCGTAGCAAGTCCTCGCCCGCCCAGCCGTAGTCGGCCGCGACCTGCGGCAGCAGGACGCCCTGGTGCCAGCCGCGGCGCACGATGACGCCGTCCTGCCCGGAGCGAATCTCCGCGGGGTCGCGAGAGGCGAGCGGCACCACGTCGGACAATACCGAGATCTCGACTTCGAGCGCCGCCAGCTCGTCTGGCGGAAGGGGTGGGAATCGGGGATCCTGGGTCGCGGCGGTGGCCGCCATGTGGGCGACGACTTCCGCCAGCGGTCGATCGGCGGCGACGTGACCGATGCAGCCCCGCAGCTCGCCGTGACAGCGCAGCGTCACGAATGCGCCGCCGGGGCGCCGCAGCGCCGCCGATTCGGGCACCTCCCCCGCGTCTGGTTCGCCGCGCACGGCCGCCTCCAGCGCCCGGCGTGCGAGTGCCAGCAGTGCCCGCCGCTCTGCCGCGTCCAGCTCAGCCACCGCGATGGTAGGGCTCCCCTCGCCGGATAGTGAATGCGCGATACAGCTGCTCCAGGACCAGAACACGGGCCAGCTCGTGCGGAAACGTCAACGCCGAGAGACTCCACACGGCCTCGGCGCGGTTCACCAGCGTGCCCGGGAGGCCGTCGGCCCCGCCGATCGCGAACGCGACTTCCCGGCCTTCCTGATCCCAACGCGCCGTGCGCTGCGCCAGTTCCGGCGAGGACCACGGCTCGCCCGCCCGCGACAAGGCGACGAGGCGCGTCGCTCCCGCAATCGCCTCGGCGAGCCGCGCCTCGTCCTTTACCTCGCGTTCCTCGATTTTCGTGTAGTGCCGCAATCGGCTCAGGTACTCGTCGCACGCCGTCCGCAGCGCCGCATTTCGCATACGGCCCACGGCGACGACGCTATACCGCATCAGGCATACATCCCGCGGAGCCGATGCATCGTGGCAACGCGGTCGATCGCCAGCATGTACGCGGCGATCCGCGTGTTGACTTTGTGGCGCTCCGACAACGCGACGACCTCCCGGAACGACCGCGTCACGATCGTCTCGAGTCGCTTGTTGACGGTCTCTTCGTCCCAGAAATATCCGCCGCGGTCCTGGACCCACTCGAAGTAGCTCACCGTCACCCCGCCGGCATTGGCGAGAATGTCCGGGATGACGAAGATCCCCTTCTCTTCGAGGATCTTGTCGGCGCCGGCCGTCGTGGGGCCATTGGCGCCTTCGCAGATCAGCTTGGCCTTGATCTTCCGCGCGTTCTTGCTGGTGATCACGTTCTCCAGCGCCGCCGGGAGCAGCACGTCACACTCGATCGTCAGGAGGTCCTCATTGGAGATCTTCTCGGCGCGCGGGTAGCCCGCCAGCTGCCGGTGCTCGCGCGTCCACGCCAGCAGATCGGGCACGTCGAGACCCTTCGGGTTGACGAGGCCGCCCGACTTGTCCGACACGGCCACGATGGTCGCCCCTTCCTTCGCCAGGAAGTCGGCGGCGAGCGAGCCGACGTTGCCGAATCCCTGCACCGCCACGCGCGTCTGCGCCATCGGCAAGCCGATCTTGGCGAGCGCCTCACGGGTGACGAACATGCACCCCCGACCGGTGGCTTCGCGCCGGCCGAGCGAGCCGCCCATCTCGACCGGCTTCCCGGTGACGACGGCGGTCACGGTGTGGCGCTTGTGCATGGAGTAGGTATCCATGATCCACGCCATGATGCGCTCGTTGGTATTCACGTCGGGCGCCGGCACATCGGAATCGGGCCCCAGTGTCTCGATGATCCCCGAGGTATACCGCCGGGTCACGCGCTCCAGCTCCGCCATCGACATGGTGCTGGGATCGCACACGACGCCGCCCTTGGCACCGCCGAAGGGAATGTTGACGACGGCGCACTTCCACGTCATCCAGGCCGCCAGCGCCTTCACTTCCTCCAGCGTGACGTTGAGGTCGAACCGGATCCCGCCCTTCGCCGGGCCACGCGAAGTGTTGTAGAGCACGCGGTAGCCGGTGTACACCTCCACCTCCCCGCTATCCCGCACCACGGGAATCGAGACGATGATCTGCTTCTCGGGATTGCGCAGGACCTTGTAGAGGCCCGGGTCGAGATTGAGGAGCTGGGCGGCGTGGTCGAAGCGCTGCATCATTGCTTCGAACGGATTGTCCTCCGACAAAAAGCGGTCCTTGTCGGGGCGAATCAGGCCGGAGGCGGTAGCGGCGGTGTCGGTCATGTCTCGTGCGTGGCGTGTGATGAGCTCGGGCGAAGCGGGATGCCAAGGACGCGCGCGATCGCGGCGGTGACGGCTTCCCGATTCCGTTCCCAGGTCAGTTCCAGTATGGCGACGAGCGGCTCGGGGCCTGGCCCTTCGGGCCAGAGCGCGCGCAGCTTCACGGCATCCTTCTCCGTCACTACAAGATAATCGGCCTCGGCCGCGGCTTGCACGAGGCGGACGACGTCCATGGCGGTGTACTCGTGATGGTCCTGAAACGCCACGAGCTGGACCGTCGCCCCTGCGGCCCGAACCTGCACCGCGAAGCTCTCGGGGTCGGCGATGGCGGCCGCCACCACCACGCGCTGGCCGCGCAGCGACGCGAGCGACGCCGGGGTGCCGGTGCGCATCCCCACGAGGCCCGCGAGCCCGAGGCGCACGATGGCCACCGTTTTGTGCGGCCAGCGCGCCTGCAGCCGGTGCCACAGCGCCTGCGCCGTCTCCGCGTCGGCGCGCTTGCGCGTGATGATGAGCAGGTCCGCCCGCCGCAGGGCGCCCCACCCCTCGCGCCAGGGGCCCGCCGGCAAGAGCCACGGCGAGACGCGGGCCTGCTCCGCGGCGAGCAGCGCGATGTTGAGGTCGCGCGCCGTGTCGAGCACCTGATACGCGTCATCCAGCACCAGGACGTTGGCACCCTGCATCTTCGCCAGCGCGGCCCCTGCTGCCCGGTCGGGGTTGGCTACGACGATCGCCTCGGGTACGAGGTGCCGGTGCAGTAACACCTCGTCTCGTCCGTACCCTCGCAGCAGAATCCCGGGACGCCGCCCCGCCCCGCGGCACTCGGCGGCGATCCAGGCGGTGAGCGGCGTCTTTCCCGTCCCGCCCACCGACAGGTTGCCGACGGCAATGGCGGGCAGCGGCAGGCGGCGCGCGCTGCCGATCCCGAGTCGATAGGGGAGCGCCCGCAGCGTGACGACGACGCCGTACAGTGTCGAGAATGGGAGCAGCGCCGCGCGCGCCGCTCGAGCTTTCCACGATCGCCGGCGCCACAGCTTGCGCACCAGGCGCACTCGCCAGCCGCGATCGCTCATGATGCCCGGGAGAGCGCGTGCAGCCCCGCCTCGACCGCCGACACGCCGGCCCGCATCGCCTCTTTCCCCGACCCCACGTCGAGCGGAGCGCCGTAGACGACTTCGATCGTCGCGAACGGTTTCGGAATCGCGAAGCGGTCCCAGCTGGCGAGGGTCCACGCCCGGTTCACCCGGGCAGTCGCCGGGACGATCGGAACGCCCGCGTGCTGCGCCGCAGCCACGACCCCGGGCTTGACGCGCTCGGCCGGCCCGCGCGGCCCATCCGGCGTCACCGCCACGACGCTACCCTCCTTCAGGGCCCGCACCACGCCCAGTAACCCCACGTCTCCCCCCCGTTGCGACGAGCCGCGCACGAAACGATAGCCCCACCGCTCCGCCAGCGTCGCCAGATACCCCCCGTCACGGTGACGGCTGATGAGCAGCACCATTCCTTCATGCCGGTGCGCGTAGAGCAACGGGAGAATGCGGTTGTGCCACAACGCGAAAATGAACGGGCGCCGCGCATCGTACAGCCCCTGCGCATTCTCGCGATGCACCAGCCGGTAGCGCCACGTGCGCGCCAGCAACCCGACGAGCGCAAACCCCACGGCGGCCACGAAGGGCTCGGCCCAACGCGGTTTCACGAGGCGAGCGCCAACACCAGCGCCGCGACGCGCTCCGCCGCTCCCGGTTCGCCGAGGCGTTGGCGTACCGTGGCGAGTCCGGCGCGCTGCCTGCGGGTCCGGGGGTCGGCAGGATCGAGCAGGGGGAGGACCGCGTCGGCGAGGGCGCGCGGCGTGGCGTCGCCCTGGAGCAGCTCGGGACAGAGCAGCTCTCCCGCGACGAGGTTGACGAGGCCCACCCACGGTACGCGCAGCAGGCGGTGCGCGATGAAGTTCGAAAGCGGATGCAGCCGGTAGGTGATCACCATCGGAAGGTCGGCCAGCGCCGCTTCCAAGGTCGTCGTCCCCGACTTGCACAGGCCCGCATCGGCCGCGGCGAACACGAGGGAAGGATCGTCCATGACGACGCGCATGTCGCCGGCCCCGGGATAGTGGGCAACCGGGGTTCCGGCAACCAGGACCCGGATTGCCGGGCGCGCCGCCCGGACGAGCTCGGCAGCGGCGCGCGCCACGGGCCAGATGCGGCGGACTTCCTGCGCGCGGCTCCCAGGGAAGACGGCCAGCACCGGCTCGCCCGCGGGAATGCCGAGGGCACGCCTTGCCTCCTCCCGGCCCGGGAGCGGCGGGCGGTCTTTCAGCGGGTGACCGACGAATGTCGTGGGCACGCCGTGGTCCCTGAAGAACGGCTCCTCGAACGGCAGAATGACGGCGAGCTGCCGCACCGCCGTGGCGAGCCGCCGCACGCGGCCCGCTCCCCAGGCCCAGAGCTGCGGGGCGATGTAATAGAGCACTGGCACACCCGCTGCGGCGGCCGCGCCCGCTGCGCGCAGATGATAGCCCGGGTAGTCGACGAACACGGCGACGTCATAGCGGCCCGCCTGGAACGCCGCACGCGTGCGGCGCAGCAGCCGATAGTGCCGCGGCAGGCTTTCCAACGCTTCCACGAAGCCGACCACCGAGAATGCTTCCATGCGGTCGAGCACGCGCGCGCCAGCGGCCTCCATGCGCGGTCCCCCGAACGCCTCGATGGTGGCATCCGGCGCCTGACGCTTGAGTGCGGCAACGACCTGGGCCGCGTGCGCGTCCCCCGAGGGCTCGCCGGCCGAGACGTAGATCCGAGGGGAGCGCGGTGCGGATCCGCTCACGGCGGCAACGTGGCGAGGGGCGAAGCCTGCACGGCGTCCGCCACGCGCCACGCCAGCGCCAGCGCCTGCGCACCCGCGGCCCCCGACACCACGACTTCGCTCTCCCCGCGCACCGCCTGCAGAAAGCTCTCCAGCTCGAGCTTGAGCGGCTCCGCCTCAGGCGCCGTGAGCACCACGTGGTCGGCGATGTCCTCGATGCGCTGTGCGCCCAGCGCCTGCCATCCCGGCTTCAAGCGGTAGAAATGCCCGCTGCCCTTGGCGAGGTCGAGGGAGAAGTAGCCGCTGCGCTGGAAGATACGGAGCTTGCGCGTGCGCTCGCGCGAAATGCGGCTGGCCGTCACGAGCGCGACGGCGCCGTTGGCGAATTCCACGCGGGCGTTCGCGATGTCCACGTGCGGGGTGAGCACCGGGATCCCGGTGGCCCGCACCTCCTTGACCTCGGCACGCACCAGCTCGAGGATCAAGTCGAGGTCGTGAATCATGAGATCGAGGATCACGGCGACGTCGGTGCCGCGCGGCTGAAACGGCGCGAGCCGCTCGGTCTGCAGGAAGCGCGGCGTATCGAGGTACGGCGCGGCGGCGCGCACCGCCCGGTTGAAGCGCTCGACGTGACCCACCTGCAGCACCACCCCCGCGCGGGCGGCCTCGCCCACGAGCCGATCGGCCCCGTCGAGCGAATCGGCGAGGGGCTTTTCGATCAGTGCGGGGATCCCCCGCCCCAGCACGGTGCACCCGACATCGGTGTGCACCGACGTCGGCACCGCGATGCTCACCGCGTCGACGCCGTGGAGCAACGCGTCGAGCGACGGATGGGCGACGGTTTCGAGCTCGCGCGCGACCTCCGCGGCCCGCGCCGGATTCAGGTCGTAGATCCCGGCGAACGCGACGCCGGGCATGCGGCGCATCAGACGAGCGTGATGGAAGCCCAGCGCGCCGGTCCCGACCACCCCGACGCGCAAGGTACGTACGGTCACACCAGGACCCCGCGCTGCGAGGCCTCGATGAACCGCAGGAAGGTTTCGACTTCGGCGATGGTGGGAATCTCGGCGCGGGCCCGCGCGACCCCTTGAGTGATCGTGAGATGAGAGTTGAACACCAGCCGGTACGCCTTCTTCAGCGCCAGCTTCACCTCGGCGCCGAACCCGGCCCGCTGCAGCCCCACCGAGTTGAGTCCGTAGAGGTGCAGCGGATTGCCCACCGCCTTGGTATAGGGCGGGACATCCTGGTTCACGCGCGAGCCGCCTCCCACGAACGCGTAGGTCCCGATGCGCACGAACTGATGGATCGGTACGAGGCCGCTCACGATCGCACGATCGTCGATCGTCACATGGCCCGCCATCTGGATCGAATTGGCGAGGATCACGTCGTCGCCGATCACGCAATCGTGCGCAATATGGACGTACGTCATGATAAAGCAGCGCCGGCCCACGATCGTCTTCCCGGTCGCCGGTGTGCCGCGGTTGATGGTGCAGTATTCGCGGATGGTCGTCTGGTCGCCGACCTCCACCCACGTCTCCTCGCCGCGGTACTTCAGGTCCTGAGGGTCGGCGCCGAGGATGCTGCCGTAGCCGACCTTGACCTCCGACCCGACGCGCGTGTTGCGCTCGATCACCACGTGGGCCGCGATCTGCGTGTGCTCGCCGATGGTGACGTTGGGGCCGATGATGGCGTAGGGACCGACCATCACGTCCTTGCCGAGCTGCGCGGCGGGATCGATCAGCGCGGTCCGGTGGATCACTTGTCCACCACCATCGCCATCATCTCCGCCTCGGCCACGACCTGGCCGTCCACGAACCCCTGCCCCTTCATGCGGCAGGTTCGCCCGCGGAACGCGATCATCTCGAGCTCGAAGCGAATCTGATCGCCGGGGAGCACGGGCCGGCGGAATTTTACGTTGTCGAGCGACATGAAGTAGACGACCTTGTTCTCGACGTTCTGTCCCTCGAAGTGGCTCAACAGCAGCATCCCGCCGACCTGCGCCATCGCTTCGATGATGAGCACCCCCGGCATGATGGGGTGGCCCGGGAAGTGCCCCTGGAAGAACGGCTCGTTGATCGTGACGTTCTTGACCCCGACGATGCGGCGGTCGCCCTCGATCTCGAGAATGCGGTCGACGAGCAGGAACGGATAGCGATGGGGCAGCACGTCCATGATGCGCCCGATGTCAATCGCCGGAACACCGCTGCGCTGTGCCGCCCGGGCCATGGCGCGGGCGAGGGCAACGTTGCCGGCGTGGCTGGGCCGCGTCGCTACCACATGGGCGTGCACCCGCGCGCCGGTGAGCGCCAAATCGCCCACGATGTCCGCCGCCTTGTGGCGCACGAATTCGTCGGGCCAGCGGAGCGAGCCGCCGTTCACGACCCCCCGCTCGTCCAGCACGATCGCGCTGGCCGTCGACGCGCCCTTGATCAATCCCTTGGCCTGCAACCCCTCGACCTCGTTCGTGAACCCGAAGGTGCGGGCCGGGGCCAGCTCGCGGGCGAACGACTCGGGGGAAATCTGGTAGCTGCCGACCTGGCGGCCGATGAGCGGATGGGGAAACTCGATCGTCACCGTGAGCTGGAAGGTCTTGCTCGGCGCGACGATGTAGCTCGCGTCGCCTTCGACGACCGTGAACGGCGCGCGCACGGTGAGGAGCGTCGGTTCCCCCTCGACGGCCACGGGGCGGGCCTCGGTCAGGGCGGTGAAGTAGGGCGCGACGCTGCCGTCGAGAATCGGCGGCTCGGGACCGGAGAGCTCGACCAGGAGGTCGTCGATCTCGTGCGCGGCGGCCGCGGCGAGGAGATGCTCCACCGTGTGAATCGTCGCCTCGCCGTGGCCGATCGCGGTGCGGCGCTCCAGCGCCTCGACCTCCGACAGGCGTGCCGGGACCTCAGGCGCCCCGGCGAGGTCGGTGCGGCGGAAGACGATGCCCCGGCCTGCGGTGCCGGGACGGAATACGGCGCGCGTCGAAGCGCCGGTGTGGAGTCCGGTGCCCTGGACGACCGCCTCACGCTCGATGGAGCGGCGCCTAGCCGGCGTCGCCATGTCCCGGCCGGTCGAGTCCGCGGTACAGCGCGGCGGTGGCCCGCAGCACGTCGCGGTGCGGGCGTGCCGGGGTGCCCCACACGGTCGTCCCCGGCGCAACGTCCCCGATCACCCCCGCCTGCACCAGCACGCGCGCCCCCCGCCCGATCGTACAATGGTCCGAAATGCCGACCTCCCCCGCGATCACCACGTCGTCCTCGATACGGCATGAACCCGCGATGCCGGCGAGGGCGAGAATGATGCAGCGCTTCCCGACGTGCACATTGTGCGCGATGTGCACGAGGTTGTCGATCTTCGTTCCGTCACCGACGATCGTATCGTCGACGCTGCCGCGGTCGACGCAGCTGTTGGCGCCGATCTCCACATCGTCTCCGATCACGCAGCGGCCCACGTGCGGGATGCGCTGGTGCCCCGCCCCATCCCGCCCGGACAGGTAGCCGAAGCCGTCGCTGCCGAGCCGCACGCCGGCATGCAGGATCACGCGCCGGCCCACGGTAGTGCCGGCGTAGCAGGTCACCTGCGGAAACAGCTCGCAGTCGTCACCGATCGTTACGCCGTCGCCGATGACGCTCTGGGCGCCGATGCGGACATTGCGCCCGAGCTGCACGCCGGCGCCCAGCACGACATGCGGCCCGATCGCCACCGGATCCGTCCACGTGGTGCCCGGGCCGATCACGGCGCTCGGATGGACGCCGGGCGTCCAGGCGGGAGTCGGATACAGCACCGCGAGCACCGCCAGCAGCGCCGCGTGCGGATCCGGCACGATCACCCGCGCGGTGGCGCCTCCCGGCGCGGTGGCGAGCGCCTCGGCGCACAGCACGATCGAGGCACGCGCGCGCTCAAAGTAGGGGAGGTAGCGACCACTGACAAGAAACGACAAGTCGCCGGGGCCGGCCCGTTCCAGCGGCGCGACCGCGGCGACATGCGTATCGGCGGGACCGATGAGACGCCCGCCGGTGAGCGCGGCCACCTCCGCCGCCGATAGCGAGCGACGCGGCTCCGTGCTCACGCGGGTCCGCCCCGTCAGGGCCCGGCCTGGCGGACCCGCGCGATGACCCTGGAGGTCAGGTCGAGGGCGAGATCGGCCGCGACGATGCCGACGTTCTGCGCGTCGGCGTCGAAGATGAAGGCGTAATTCCCCTCGGCGCGGATCCCCTGGATGATGGTGTTGATGCGCGACTGGAACGGTCCGAGGAGCTCCTGGTTGCGGGCGCGGGCGCGCGAGTCGAGCTCGCTGGAGCGCTGGTTCATGCGGTCCTGCATCGCCTGCAGATCGCGGCGCTTCGCGTCCTTGGCCGCCGGCGACAGGGCGATCGACGCCTGATCGAACGCCTGGACCGCGGAGTCGAGCTGCTGCTGCAGCTTCTGGACCTCGTCGCGCATCCCCTGGAACTCGCGCGCGAACGTCGTTTCCGCCGCGGCGTAACCCGGCGTACTGTCGAGAATCGCCCGCGAGCGGATGAAGGCGATCCGCTGCGGTGCGGCCGTCGCCGCCGCACCCGTCGTCGGCCGCGCGCCCGTGGCCTGGCCCTGCGCAATCACCGGACCCGCGATAACCAGGGTCAGACACACCACTACTGCCCGCCGCATACACGCTCCGTAGAAAAGGGACATCAGAAGAAATTGCCGAGTTTGAAGTGCAGTTTCCAGCCCGGGGCCGGCTGGCCGAGCGCGTTGACCCGGTCGAAGCCGTAGGCGAAGTCGAGGCCGAGGGGACCGAGCGGGGAGATGACGTCGACTCCGATCCCCGCTCCGCGGAACAGCCGCGTCGGGTTCCAGTCGACGGCTCGGGACCAGAGGTTCCCGGCATCGTAGAAGGTATTCACATAGAACATCTGCGAGACGCGGAGACCGATCTCCCCGGTCATCAGGAAGTACGATTTGCCGAACGATGCGGTCGACGCGCCGGTCGCATTGGCCGACGGGTTATACCCCTGCGGCGTGATGGAGAATTCGTCGTAGCCGCGCAGCGGGATGCCATACTGCGTCCCGCCCATGCTGAAGAGTTGGTCGAAGAAGGGCGTGTTCCCGAAGACGAACCCGGAGCGCGTGGACAGTCCGAGGACGACCGGCATGCCGCCGCCGGCGAGGCCGCCCTTCCCGCCCAGCAAGGCCAGCGGGGCGTACCAGTGGCCTTCGAGGTCGACACGCTGGAAGTCGCCGTTGCCACCCAGGGGCCCGCCGCTCTGCGACACCCCGACGTTGGCCATCGTGCCGGCCGTCGCGAACGGCATGCCGACGCGATTGTCCCGCATCATCGAGACGCCGAACGTCGACCGCAGACAGTTGTTGCAGTTGAACACCGAGCTGAACGCGAGGTTCGACGACGCCCCCTGGACGGTCTGCTCGTCCAGTCCGTAGGAGACGAACAGCCGCGCATAGCGATCGTGGAACACGGGGAAGCCGAACTGCACGCTCGCGCCGCGGCGCCGCAGCTGCCCGAGGTCGCCGATGTTGTAGCGCAGCCGCGTATTGTGCGCGTCGAGGGTGCCGGAGATCCGCGACTCGCGAATCGCCGGGTCGGTGAAGGAGACGTCGAAGTCGTTGATGTTCTTCCCGAACTGCCACTGGAACTTGCCGCGTTTCCCCATCCCGAAGAGGTTCGGCTCTTCGAGCCCGAGGAAGCCGCCCAATCCCGTGCCCTGCCCCACCGATGCACCGAAGTTCACGTTGCCGGTGTGCTTCTCGGTGACATGGAAGACGACGTCGACGTCACCCTGGTCGTTGGCCTGGGGGGTCTCCGGATAGGGCAGCGGCTGATTGAAGAAGCCGAGGTTCGAGATGTTCTGATACGAGCGGATCAGCGCGTCCTGGCGGAAGACGTCGCCGGGAATCAGCACGATGGCGTCGCGGATCACCCGCTCGTGCGTGATGTCGTTGCCGGCGATCTCGACCTTGTTGATGATCGCCGGCTGCCCTTCGCTGATCACCCAGCGCAGGTCGACCATCGGCTTGCCATCCGCACCGGTGCGGCGGATCACGTCGTTGCGCACCTGCGCGTAGATGTAGCCCTCGTTGTGGTAGCGCGTGTACAGTCCGGTCGTGGCGTCGTCCCATTTCGCCTGGGAGAAGACGGCCGGACCGCGCGTCGTGCCGCCCATGCCGAGGACGCCGGTGCGCTGTTCGGTCTTGAAGGGGAACAGATCCTGCAGCTCGTCGGTCGAGAAGCGCCGGTTGCCGACGATCTCGAACGTCCCCACGTGGTAGGGCTCGCCCTCACTCACCTTGAGCACCAGCTCCGCTTTGCCGGTGGAGTCGTTGACCACCAGCGTGTCGTCGAGCACCTGGAAATCGACGTAGCCGTGCTCACCGTAGAACTTCGGCAGCCGCTCCTGGATGTCGCCGCGCAGCTTGTCGTCGTCGTACTCGCCCTTCCGCCACCACCAGAAGCCCTCGGGGCGCGTGCTCATCGCCTTGACGACGGCGGAGCTCGCGAAGTGCGAGTTCCCCTGCACCGTCACGCGCGAGATCGCGACGCGGCGGCCCTCGGTGACGTCGAACACCACCCGTACGCGCGACGATTCGGCCTCGTAGGTCTGCAGCACCTTCACCTGCGCGAGGTAGTAGCCGCGGGCGCGGTACAGCGAATCGATGCGGCCGCGCGCCCGGGCCACCGCCGCCGGATCGAGCGGCCGTGCTTCGGACAGCGTCACCTTGGAGCGCACCGTGCCTTCGCTCAGACGCGACACGCCGCGCACCGTCCAGTGCATGAGGATGGGGCGCTCGTGCACGCGGATCTGCAGGACCTGGCGCTCGCCGGTCGTGTCCTGGTCGATGCGGACGTTGTCGAACTGGCCCGTGGCGTAGAGCGCGCGGATGGCGCGCTGGATGTCCCGGTAGGTGGTGAAACGCCCGGGAACGAGGCCGGCCGTCTGGAGGACGACGGCCGGCGACACGCGCTTCATGCCGATGGCGATGACCGAGTCGGGCAGACCACCGGGCGCCGCCTGCTCCTGGGCCCGCGCCGGGCGCGGGACCAGTTGCAGGGAGAGGACGGCGAGCGCGGGGAGAAGCCGGCGAATCACGCCTTCGTGCCGGAGAGCGCGCGGAACGCCAGGCGCTCCTTGTCGGGGGCCACATCGACCTCGATCTCGTCCCCGCGCGCGAACTCGCCGACCAGGATCTTCTCCGACAGGGGATCCTCGACGTATTTCTGCACGGCGCGCTTCAAGGGCCGCGCCCCGTAGTGCTCGTCGTAGCCGTGATCCACCAGGAAGTCGCTGGCCGCGGGAGTGAGTCTGAGGGTGAGCTCCTCCTCGCCGAGCCGCTTCTGCACTTCCCGCAGGATGATCGTCACGATGGCGGCGATATGATCCCGCGTCAGCGGGTGGAACACGATCACGTCGTCGAGTCGATTGAGGAACTCGGGGTTGAATACCTTGCCGATCTCTTCCTTGACCTTTTCCGCCATGCGCTCGAAGTCGCCGCGCGCGTCACCCTGGGCGAAGCCGAGGGTGCGGCCCTTCAGCATGTCCCGCGCGCCGACGTTCGAGGTCATGATCACGACGGTGTTCTTGAAGTCGATCAAGCGACCGTAGTTGTCCGTCAGGTGCCCCTCATCCAGCACCTGCAGCAGGATGTTGAAGACGTCGGGGTGCGCCTTCTCGATCTCGTCCAGCAACACCACGGAATACGGTTTGCGCCGCACCGCCTTGGTGAGCGCACCGGAGTCTTCGTACCCTACGTATCCCGGGGGGGCGCCGATCAACCGGCTGACCGAGAACTTCTCCATGTACTCCGACATATCGACGCGGATCAAGGCCGTCGCGTCCGCGAAGAGGAACTTTGCCAGCGCCCGCGCCAACTCGGTCTTGCCGACGCCGGTGGGGCCGGAGAAGACGAACGAGCCGATCGGCCGCTTCGGGTCCTTCAGTCCGGCGCGGCTGCGCCGGATGGCGCGCGAGATCACCGTGATCGCCTCGTCCTGGCCGACCACGCTCTGGTGCAGCTCTTCTTCCATCCGCAGGAGGCGGGCGGTCTCGGCCTCCTGGAGCCGGGTCACGGGGATGCCGGTCCAGCGCGACACGATGAACGCCACCTGCTCTTCGCTGATCGTGGGCCGCTTGGTCTGCCGCTCGCGCTCCCACTCGTCCTGCTTGCGGCGGATTTCGCTCTGCAGCTCGCGCTCCGAATCGCGCAGCGCGGCGGCGCGCTCGAAGTTCTGGTCGCGGACCGCGTTTTCCTTGTCGCGGCTGATCTGCTCGAGGTCGTCCTTCAGCTTGGCGACTTCAGGCGGCGGTACCTGCGTAGCGAGCCGCTCGCGCGCCCCCGCCTCGTCGATCACGTCGATCGCCTTGTCGGGGAGGAAGCGGTCGGTGATGTAGCGTTCCGACAGCTTCGCCGCGGCGTCGAGGGTGTTGTCGGGAATGACGACCCGGTGGTGGTCCTCGTAGCGCTTGCGCAGCCCTTTGAGAATCTCGATCGTCTCTTCCACGGTGGGCGGATCGACGATCACCGTCTGGAAGCGACGCTCCAGCGCGCCGTCCTTCTCGATGTACTTGCGGTACTCGTTGAGCGTCGACGCGCCGACGCATTGCAGCTCGCCGCGCGCCAGCGCCGGCTTCAGCATGTTGGAGGCGTCGACCGCGCCTTCGGCGGCCCCCGCCCCCACCAGCGTGTGCAGCTCGTCGATGAAGAGGATGATGTTGCGGTTCTGCGCGATCTCGTTGATGACCGCCTTGAGCCGCTCCTCGAACTGGCCGCGATACTTCGTTCCCGCGATCACTGCCGCCATGTCGAGCGACAGCACGCGATGGTCCCGCAGGGCGTCCGGGCACTGGCCGTTGGCGATCAGCTGTGCGAGGCCCTCGACGATCGCCGTCTTGCCGACGCCGGGCTCCCCGATCAACACGGGATTGTTCTTCTTGCGGCGCGACAGAATCTCCATCACCCGCTCGATTTCCTTCTGGCGCCCGATCGTGGGGTCGAGCGCGCCGTCGCCGGCGAGCTGCGTGAGATCACGGCAGAAATGGTCGAGGGCGGGCGTCTTGGACTTCTTCTCGCTCTTGGGGCTCGGCGCCTGGGTGCCGGTCGAGCCGCTGGGCGCGGCGGCGGGCATTTCGCTGCCCAGCAGCCGCAGCGTCTCGGCGCGCGCCTGCTCCAGGTTGACGCCGGCGTCGGTGAGGACCTGCGCCGCGATCCCCTTCTCCTCCCGCAACAGCCCGAGCAGCAGGTGCTCGGTGCCGACGTAGGAGTGATTGAGCTCGCGTGCCTCGCTCATCGCGAGCTCGAGCACTTTCTTGGCGCGTGATGTATACGGCAAGTCGGGGCCGGCGGCCGCGGCCGCTTTCCCCTTCTTGACGGTCTCTTCGATCTTCTGCTGAATCTCTTCGAGGTCGACGTTGAGGTTGGTCAGAACGGCCGCCGCCACCCCCTCGCCCTCGCGGATCAGCCCGAGCAGGATGTGCTCGGTGCCAACGTACTCATGGTGCAGCCGCGCGGCTTCTTCCCGCGCCATCTGCAGGACTTTCCGCACACGATCCGTGAAGTTGTAGCCGTTCATCGCCGTTCCTGCCTCAAGTGGTCTCCGCACCCAACAGGCGACGGACACACGACGCCCGCGTAGCGCGCTCTTCTGTCTCGCTCAACGGCCGGCCCTCCATCGCCGCCAGATGAGCGGGTTGCGTATGGATGAGGAGCTTGTTGAGGGTGTATACACTCAGCCCGGTGATCAGATTCAACCCGACGCCAAGGCGCACGCCGCTCAACAGATTCATCGTCTCCTCGAACGACAATGACCGCGCGTAGCGCAGCAACCCGTACGCCCGCCATACCTTGTCGTCCACCGTCCCGGCTGCCGTCTTGAGGAGCACGTCCCGTGCCTGCTCTTCGTATTCAATCACCTGCCGGACGATGCGGCCAAGATGGTCGAGCAGCTCCCCTTCGGCCTTGCCGAGTGTCGTCTGATTGGACAATTGAAAGAAATTACCGACGACTTCGCTGCCCTCCCCGTAGAGCCCCCGAAAGGTGAGGCCTACCTGAGTCAGGCCCTGCAACACCTTCCCGATCTCCTTCGTTAACACCAAGCCGGGCAAGTGGATAAGCACGCTCGCCCGCAGGCCCGTTCCGGCATTCGTCGGGCACGAGGTAAGATAGCCAAACTCCGGGTGGAACGCGAACGGAAGCAGCTGGCCCAGCTCCGTATCTACCGATTCCAACGCGGTATACGCGTCCTCGAGCGCGAACCCCGACACCATCGCCTGCAACCGCAGGTGATCCTCTTCATTCACCATCACGCCCGCCGGGGAGTCGATCAGCACCGCCGACGCCTTGCGCGCCTCGGGCGGATCACGATCGAGCGCGGCCAGCTCCTTGGAAACGAGATGGCGCTCGTGCAACAGCTGCCGGTCGAGCCGCGGCAGCTCGTCGAGCCGCAACAGCTGCGCGCCGCGGAGTGGCTGGCATGCGGCGGCGGCATCGGTGACGCGCGCCAGCACCGCCGCGCGGTCGGCATCGGTCGCCCGCAGGCTGAACGGATGCCCCACGACGTTGCGGGCCAGCCGGATCCGGGTGGACAGCACGATGTGGGGATTCGGCCCGGAGGCGTCGAGCCAGCCGACGCCGCCGTCGGGGAGCAGCGACAGGTCGATCATTCGAGCACCCGGATCTGATCGCGCAGCTCGGCGGCGAGCTCGAAGTTCTCGCTTTCGACGGCGCGGCGCAGCTGGTCCCGCAGATCGAGCAGCTGGCTCGCGGCGTTCGCCTCGCCGGAGGCGCCCGGCGGCAGATAGCGTTCGCCGACGTGTTGACTCGAGCCGTGCAGCCGCCGCAGCAGATCGCGCAGGTGGTCGCCGAACGCCAGATAGCAGTCGGCGCAGCCGAGGCGGCCGGTGTCGCGGAAATCCCGCAGCGTCGCGCCGCAGGCGGGGCAGCGCATCGTGTCGGCGGGAACCGGGAGCGTGGTGCTCTTTTCCATCGCCGAGAGGAACTTGCCGAGCGGCGTCTTGAGCACCGTCGTCCCCGTCTCGATCCCCTTCTCCTGGGCACACTGCTCGCACAGATGGAGCGTGACCTTGGTGTCGTGCTCCACCTGGGTCAGATTGATCACCGCGTCGCGTTCCTTGCAGTTATCGCAGCGCATCAGGGTATCGCGTCCACCGAACGGACCGTCACCAGCCGTCCGTCCTCCAGCCAGAGAATGCGGTCCGCCTGGGCGGCCAGCTGACGGTTGTGCGTGACGATCACCACCGCCGTTTCCAGCTCCCGTGCCAGACGGAACATCAGCTCGTGCAGCCGCTCGGCCGACGCGTGGTCGAGATTGCCCGACGGCTCGTCGGCGAGCACCACGTTGGGGTCGTGTACCAGCGCCCGCGCCATCGCGCAGCGCTGCTGCTCTCCCCCCGACAACTCCCCCGGGCGGTGCGTCATCCGCCCCGCCAGGCCGACCGCGGAGAGGCGCTCTTCCGCCCGGGAACGGGCCTCCCGCTCCCCGGTCCCCGCGATCAGCAAGGGCATCATGACGTTCTCCAAGGCGGAGAACTCGCGCAAGAGATGGTGGAACTGAAAGACAAATCCGAGCTTACGGTTGCGCAGCTCGGCCGTTCCCTCGGGACCGAGATCGGCGTACCGCGACCCCTCGAGCCACACGTCCCCCGCCGTGGGCCGGTCCAGGGCCCCGAGCAGGTGCAGCAGCGTACTCTTCCCCGCTCCCGACGTCCCCACAATGGCGACAAACTCGCCGCGGTGCACCTCGAGATCCACGCCGCGCAACACCTCGAGGGGCCGGCCGTCTCCGCCCGCATAGACCTTGCGCAGGCCGCGCGCTTCGAGCAGGGCGTTCATTCGGAGCGAATCGCAGTGACGGGATCGAGCCGCGCCGCCTGGAGGGAGGGATAGAGCGGGGCCAGTGTGGCGATGACGAGGCTCGCGATGACGACGAGCACCGCGTCCTCGGGCTGCGTGTGCACCGGCAAATGATCGATGAAGTAGATCGACGGGTCGATGTGAATCAGCTCACCGCGGTCGATCACGCTGCCGATCACGAGACCGAGCGTCGCCCCGATCACGGTGCCGACGAGACCGATCAGCACGCCCTGCAGCAGGAACACCCGGCGCACCCCCCCGCGGTGCAGTCCCATGGCCAGGAGGATGCCGATCTCCCGCGTCTTGTCGCGGACCACCATCGTGAGCATGCCGACGACGTTGAACGCCGCGACGATACAGATGAAGAAGACGATGAATCCCATCCCGAACTTTTCGAGCTTCAACGCGGAGAAGAGCGAGGCGTTCTGGGATTGCCAGTCGACGACGCGATGCGGATACCCGAGCCGGTTCTCGAGCTCGGCGCCGATCGTCTGCGCCGCCCATGGGTCGGCGAGCCGCACCTCGATCCCCGTGACCGCCGTGTCGAGGGCGGCGAAACGCTGCGCCACGGTGCGGTCGAGCAGGACATACGAGTTGTCGTACTCGAACATCCCCGTATCGAAGAGACCGGTGACCTCGAAGCGGTGGTAGCGCGGGATGTAGGCGCCGGTGCTGGGATTGAATTTCGTGCCGGCGAACGCCACTAGGGTAACCACATCCCCCGGGTACGCCGACAGCTTGGCGGCGAGCCGGTTGCCCAGCGCGATCCCCGCTTCCACGTCGGGCCGCGTCGTGCGGAAGTGCAGATCGCCCCGGGTGAGGTGCGACGCCAGCGACGTGACCGCTCGCTTCCCGGTGTCGGGATCGATCCCGAATACGACGACCCCTTCGGCGTAATCGTGACCCGCCGAGATGCCGCCCTGGGTGATCACGAACGGCGCTGCGGCGGTGACGCCCGGAACGCGCCGCACGCGCGGGAGGATGTCGCGCCAGTCGTCGAGCCGCAGCCCTTCGCCGTACGTGAGGACCCGCAGGTGCGGGCTCGCCACCAGAATCTTGTCGCGCAGGTCGGCCTGGAGTCCGTTCATCAAGCCGAGCACGGCGACCAGCGCGGCGACCCCGACGGTCACGCCGAGCACCGCGATGACCGTGATGAACGAGACGAGCCGCGACAGCCCGCGGCTCTTGAGGTAGCGCACGGCGATGTGCCACTCGAGCCGGCTCGGCCACGTGACGCCGAATACCAGCACCGCGAGCAGCACGAGGACCGCGAGCGCAATACTGTCGACGATCCAGGGCGTCATTCGGGCCGCAGCATGGGAAAGAGAATGACGTCGCGAATCGACGGCTGGTCGGCCAGAATCATCAGCAGGCGGTCGACTCCCATCCCCACCCCACCGGTGGGCGGCATGCCGTACTCGAGCGCCCGCAGGAAGTCTTCGTCCAGCGGCTGCGCCTCGGTGTCGCCGCCCGCGCGGAACCGGGCCTGCTCCTCGAAGCGGCGCCGCTGCTCGTCGGGATCGTTGAGCTCGCTGAACGCGTTGGCGATTTCCCGGCCCAGCACGAACAGCTCCCAGCGCTCCACGCGCGTGGGATCGTCGCGCTTGCGCTTGGCGAGCGGCGACAGCGCCACCGGATAGTCGAGCACGAACGTCGGCTGCACGAGGGTCGGCTCGGCGAAGGTCTTGAACACCTCGTCGAGCAGTTTGGCGCCGGCGAGGGCATCGGCATCGACCTGCTGGCGCCGCAGGGCGGCCCGCATCTCCGGCTCACTCGCCGTCCTTAGATCGAGGCCCGCGGTCTCCGTGATCAGCTCGTGGAAGTCCCGGCGCGCGAACGGACGCTCGAAGGAGAGGCGCGTGCCGTGCCGCTCCAGCACCGGGGCGCCGGTGAGCTCGGTGACGAGTCCGGCGACGAGGGCTTCGGTCCCGTCGGCCATGTCGCGGTAGTCGGCGTACGCCTCGTACCACTCGGCCATGGTGAACTCGGGGTTATGCCAGCGGTCGAGCCCCTCGTTGCGGAAGTCGTGCCCGATCTCGTACACCCGCTCCAGTCCACCCACGATGCACCGCTTCAGGTAGAGCTCATCGGCGATGCGGAGATAGAACGTCGCATCGAGCGCCTCATATCGCGTCGTGAACGGTCGCGCCGCCGCGCCGCCGTACAGCGGCTGCAACACCGGCGTTTCCACCTCCAGATACCCCCGCGCGTCGAGGAAGCGCCGGATGTAGCTCACGGCGCGCGCGCGCAGCTGAAACACGGCCCGCACGTCAGGATGGACCGCCAGGTCAGCATAGCGTTGCCGGAAGCGTACTTCGGGATCGGCAAGCGCGCCGTGACGGACGCCCTGCTCGTCCTCCTTGCCGCGCGGCAGGGGGCGCAGTGCTTTGGTGAGCAGCGTCACCCGGTCGACGCGAACGGTGATTTCGCCGGTGCGCGTCTTGAAGAGCGGTCCTTCGACGCCGACGATGTCGTCCTGATCGAGCAGGCCCACGACCTCGAACTGCTCGGGCCCAAGGTGGTCGCGCTTGAAGTAGACCTGGATGCGCCCGCTCGCGTCCTCGAGGTGGGCGAAAACGGTCTTGCCGTGCGAGCGCGCGGGCCCGAGCCGGCCGGCGAGCCGGTGCACCGTCTCGTCGCCCTCGCGGAAGCCGTCCACCGCCTGCCGCGCCGTGCCGCTGCGCTCGAAGCGGTACGCGAACGGCGCGATGGCGCGCTTCACCAGCTCGGTGAGCTTGTCGCGCCGCGCCGCTTCGAATCCGCTCACGCGGCCTTGCTCCCGAACTGCTTCAAGTACGCTTCGATGAACGAATCGAGGTCGCCGTCCATCACCTTCTGCACGTCTCCCACCTTGAGGCCGGTGCGATGGTCGTTCACCATCGTGTAGGGCTGGAACACGTAGGAACGGATCTGATTCCCCCAGGAGATGTCCGTCTTCTGCTTGTCGTGCTCGGCCTTCTTGGCTTCGCGCTCGGCCACGGCGCGCTCGTACAGCCGCGCCTTGAGCATCTTCATCGCGGTCGCCTTGTTCTTGAACTGGCTGCGCTCGTTCTGGCACTGCGTGACGATACCCGTGGGGAGATGCGTGATGCGCACCGCGGACGAAGTCTTGTTGACGTGCTGCCCGCCCTTCCCGGAAGCGCGGTACACGTCGATGCGCAAGTCATCTTCCTTGATGTCGATCTCGATGTCCTCGTCCACGACGGGATAGACGAACACCGACGCGAACGAGGTATGGCGCCGCGACTGTGCGTCGTAGGGAGAGATGCGCACCAGGCGGTGCACGCCGATCTCGGCGCGCAGCAGGCCATAGGCATACTGGCCGCGAATCTCGATCTCGGCCCGCTTGATCCCGGCCTCTTCCCCCGGCTCGAGATCGAGCACTTCCACCGCGAAGCCGCGCCGCTCCGCCCAGCGGGTGTACATGCGGACGAGCATCTCGGCCCAGTCCTGCGACTCGGTGCCCCCTGCGCCGGGATGGATGTGCAGCAGTGCGTCGCGCCCGTCGTCGGGACCCCGCAGCATGTTGCGCAGCTCGAGCCCCTCGAGCTCGGCGGAGATTTTCGCCGCTTCGTCGTCGAGCCCGCGCTGCATCCCGAGATCGACGTGGCTTTCGGCGTCGAGCAGCTCGGCCAGCTCCCGCGCTTCGTCGACGCGCTTCTTGAGCGCGTGGTACGGTTCGATCCAGCGCTTCAGCCCCTTGACCTCCTCGACGACCTTCTTGGCCCGCTCCTGATCGCTCCAGATAGTGCCGTCCGCCATGACGTGCTCCAGCTCGGCGAGCCGCGCCGTCTTGGCTTCGACGTCAAAGAAAGCTCCGCAGCTCTTCCAGCCGGCGGGCGAATTCGGTGAAGCGGTCGGTGAGCGCCACAGGTCCATCCCTTGTGCACGGGCGGTTACGATACGAGCCGCACACCGAAAGTCGGTGCGCGGCTCTAACATACGGCAAGTATAGGGGGTTAGCCCGGCTTTTAGAAGAGCTTCTTGCCTCCGGCCAGGATCTCGTTCAGCGCATCGGTCCAGAAGGGCGTCGTGTCCGCCATGTCCTTCCCCACCTGCTCGACGTACTCGAGCCAGCTCTTCTCGATCTCATCGCGGAACAGCTGCGGCAGCGTCCCGTCGCGGATCCCCTGTTGCCGTTTCTCGGGGTGATAGACCAGCATGTCCGAGATCAACGCACGCGCGAGGCGCCGCGCCTTCTGTCGCGGATCCTGAACGAGAAACGGGTTCACCGGCCGTAGCGGCCCAGTCTTGCGGGGCTCGGGGACGGGCGGCGCAGCGGGCGCAGGCGTGCGCAATGCGCCGACCCCGGCGGCAGCGGGCGGCGGCGCGGGTGGAACCGGCAGCGGCGGCGGCGCGGGGGCGGCCGGCGGTGTCCGCAGCGGAGCCAGGCTCGGCTCGGTGATCGCCGATTGCGACGCCCGCAGCCCCGCGATCGACGGCAAGTGCGGCGGCGTTGGCGACAGCGGAGCGGGCGCGGCGGGCAGAGGCGGCGCCGCGGGCGCAGCAGGACGCGGCGGCGGCGCAATGGGAGCCATCGCAGGCGGAGCCGGCACCACTGGGGCCGCGACGGGCGGCGCCATCAGCGGTGGGCGGGTTACCGGCGGAGCAACCGGCATGAACGGCCGATGCGGCATCACCGGGGGAGCCACGGGCGGCGCCGGAGCGACGGGTGGCGTTGCCCGCGTCGCCACGGGAGCCGCAATCGGTGCGGCAGGCCGCACGAACGGACCCGAGGGGCGCGGCTGTACCGCTGGAGGCGGCGGTGCCGGTGGAAACGGCGCTGGCCGCTCGGCAGGTGGCGGCGCAGGTGGGGGAGGCGGCGCGGCCTGTGGCGGCGGGAGCGGCGGGGGCGACGGTGGCGGCGGTGGCGGCGGGGCAGCTGGGGTGAAGATCGGGGCCACCGCCCCGGAGACGCGGGGAGCCGCCATTGCGGCGACGGCGGGGGCCGTCGCGACCGCGGGACTGGATCCCCGCCCCGCGTCGGCGTGAACCGCGAAGACATTGCCGCACACGGCACAGCGCGCCCGAATGCCGGACGCGGGCACCTTCGCCGGGTCCACCCGGTAGATCGTCTCGCACGATGTGCAGGTGACGTTCACTGCGTCGACCTCGCGCTCGATCTCGCGTTCAGCTCCACGTCCCCATGCTCCGAATCATGACGCCGGTCGACCACAAAGACCGATCCGGGCTGTGTCTTGGCGTAGCTCTTCATTTCGGTCGCCAGCTCGCTGACCTGCGCCGGGTGCGCGAACTTGCGATGCTCGTTGGTCACGATCCCGATCGACAGCGTCATCAGCGGCACCCGGTGCAGCTGGCCGCGCCGATCCTTTCCGAAGTAGTAACCCGCCCGCCGGTCCTGCTCATTGTACTGGTACGGGATCAGTGTGTCGAAGACCGCCAAGACCTCGCTGCACACCGCGGAAATATCGTCCACCGGGATGATGAAGATGAAGTCGTCGCCCCCGATGTGCCCCACGAAGCCGCGCCGCTCGATCATCCCCTTGACGACGTCGTGCAGAATGCGCGACACGAGATAGATGACGCGGTCCCCGTCGTAATAGCTGTAGCGGTCGTTGTACTCCTTGAAGTGATCCAGGTCGGCATAGCATACGGCAAAACGCTCGCCATCCTCCATCCGGCGCCGGATGGCACGCTCGATTTCCGTCGTCCCGGGAAGCCGGGTGGACGGGTTCACCGCGACGTCCCGTTGCGCGCGCTTCACCAGCGCGTCGAGCCGACCGGCCTGCTCGCTCGATTCGAACAGGGGTGTCACGACCTCGTCAGCGCCGGCGCTGAACCATTCCATCACGCGCTCGGTGACGTGCCGTCCGGTGACGGCCACCAGCGGTACGATCGCGGTATACGGATCGACCTTCAGCCGCCGGCACGCCTCCAGCCCCTGCGCCCCGGTTGCGTCCGCATCGACGAGCACGAGGGAGGGTAAGGCGCGCAGCACCATCTGCTCCAGCTCGGCCGGATCGTGAACGGGAACGGCCTGCTTCCCGTTGCTCTGCATCCAACGCTCCACGAAGTCCGGCAGCGGCCGACCGACGGCCGAAAAAAAAAGAATCGTGGGGCGCGTCCGCAACCGGACACCTCGCGTAAGGGTAGAGCGCGCCTAAACTTAGGCCTCTACTCCTCGTGTGTCAAATGAACCACGCCGCCACCGCCAAGATTGCGTACGCGGCGAGCAGTTGCGCGCCCTCGAACCAGTGCGATTCCCCATCCAACGCGATCACGGTCACGATCAGCGCCGCGAGCCCTAATGCCACCACCTCGAGCGGCGTGAAGACGAGGGTCATCGGTTGACCCAGGATGACACCGGCAAACACCAGCAGGGGAGCGACGAACAGCGCCACCTGGGTACTCGAGCCCAGCGCGATCGACAGCGCGAGATCGGTATCACCCTTGCGCGCCACGACCACCGCGCCGGCGTTCTCGGCGGCGTTGCCGATCAGCGGGATCACGATCAGACCGAGGAAGACCTCGGAGAAACCGAATTGCGCCACCACCGCCTCGGTCGAGTGCACGAGAATTTCACTTTGCACCGCGACGAGTACCGTCGCAACCGCGAGCACGGCGATGGCCCGCCCCGGCCGCATCGCTGGTGCTGCGCCGGCATGACCACCGCTCCCCTGGAAGACGTTGCGATGTGTGCGCAGGGAAAACACGAGACTCGCGGCGTAGGTGGCGCCGAGGACCAGCGCCACCGCTTCGGAGAGATGGCCGCTCGCGGCCCGAGCAGCCATCGGGTGGGCCACGGCGAACAGCGCCGGCACGACCAGCCCCGTGACGGCGAGGAGCAGCATCGCGCCCCCCATCCCCGCCGCCGTCCGGTTGAACGTGAGGATCGGCTTGCGGAGCCCGCCGGCCACGAGCGCGAGCCCCAGAATGAGGAGCAGGTTTCCGAGAATCGATCCGGTGATCGAGGCTTTGACGAGATCGGTCAGCCCTGCCTTGAGGGCCGCCACGGCAAGGATCAGCTCCGCGGCGTTGCCGAAGGTCGCCATGAGCAGGCCGCCTGCGGCGGGACCGGTCCGGTGGGCCAGGGCTTCGGTCGACGCGCCCATCGCCGCTGCCAACGGCACGACGCCGAGTCCGGTGACGGCGAAGACGAGGAGCGGCGACGCGTGGAGCGCCGCCAGGAGCCACGAGGCCGGCAACGCGAGCAGCAGCCAGCGCATCGCCCCCACCGCCTCAGCGCCCCAGCGCGGCGCGCTGCGCCGCGAAGATCCGGCTCACCCCGCTCTGGGCGAGGTCGAGCAGCTGATCGAGCTGAGCGCGGTCGAACGTGCCGTGCTCCGCCGTCCCCTGGACCTCGACCAGGAGGTCGGGATCGGCGACGACGACGTTCGCATCCACCTGCGCGTCGCGGTCCTCGGCGTAACAGAGGTCGAGGCGCGGCTCGCCATCGACGACCCCCACGCTCACCGCCGCGACGAGGCCTGCGAACGGGTCGGCGACGCCTGTGGCGCGCGCGAGCCACGCGGTGGCATCGGCGAGCGCCACCGCGGCGCCCGTGATCGCTGCGGTGCGGGTGCCGCCGTCCGCCTGCAGCACGTCGCAGTCGACACGGATCGTGTGCTCGCCGAATACGAACCCGCGGAGCACCGCTCGCAGGCTGCGGCCGATGAGCCGCTGAATTTCGTGGGTGCGGCCTCCCGCCCCGGTGCGCTCGCGCGGCGTGCGCTGCTCGGTGGCGCGGGGCAGCATGGCATATTCCGCCGTCACCCACCCCAGCCCAGATCCCTTGCGCCACGCCGGCACACCGGCCTCCACCGACGCCGTACACAACACCACGGTTCCGCCCATGCGCACGAGGCACGACCCTTCGGCGTGGGGGTTCGCACCACGTTCGAGGGACAGCGGGCGCAACGCAGTCGGGGCACGGCCGTCGGGTCGCGGCATGAAGCGTCCGGTTGGTGGAACGGTGAAAGCTAGAAGCCGATACGGAGGCTGACGACTGCGCCCTGCTCGCCGAGGTAGGTCGTCTGCAGCGACGCAGGCCGGTGCAGGCCGGCCGACAGCCGGCTCGAGATCAGGGCGTCGATCGCGCTGGCGAGATGGTTGGCCAACAACACTCCCAGCTGGTTCTGCGCGTTGCGAAAGGCGTTATCGGAGGCCCGGATCGTGGTCCGGTATTCCTCCTGCTCGAGCGGCGCCCCTTCCCACGACCACTGGTAATTCGGTCCGATGGCTTTGGCGCGGTAGAAGTTGATGGCGTCGATGTAAGGCTGCGTACCAGGAGCGGGAGGATGCGCGGGGTCAGGCCAGAAGGTGCGCTGCGCCAGCAGCCAGACGGTGCCGTTATACGTGTTGGGATCGTCTTCCGGAGTGAAGGCGCCGGTCGGGTTGCGATCGAACACGCCGCTCGCATCGAAGCGCTCGAGCGTCTCGTAGTACTCGAACACGGTATCGCGCCGCATGGTGGCAAAGCCGCGCTGCGCAACGGTGAACGCCAATTCGCGGTAGCGCTCCGAGCCGTGATGGCCGTCGTGCTGCAGCTGCAGATACCGGGAGAGCAAGAAGACTTCGGCGGCGATGTAGATGAGGCCCCGGTCTCGGCCGGTCATCAGCTGCCCCGAGCCCGGGGCGATGAGGGATGCGAGCGGCGGCAACCACAGGCGGGTCCGTGCCACCGCGGTGGCGGAGTCGAATGCCTGCGCGCGGAGCGGCGGCGCCGTGGCGGCCAGGACACAGATGCCCGCCGCGGCGGCGACGCCGGCCGCTCTCAAAAAGCGACCCGGAACGATACGAACGTGGGATTGGGAGTCACGAGGTCGGTCCCGGTGAGAAACATCCGCGCCAGATCGACGCCGATTGCGCCCGTGGCCACACCGACACCGATGCTCGGACCGGACAACCCCTGGTGCGAGAACGCATATCCGCCGCGCACCCGCACGACGTCCCGGTAGCCGACGTCCACGCCGACGCGGACGTCGGGGTTGCCCGTCTGGCGCCACGGACTCTCCACGTCGGCGGCCATCCGGAGATCGAAGCGGTCGGCCGCGGAATCGTCGGTTGTGGGCCGCAGCAGCATGTGATACACGGCGCCGACGGTGAGCCGCGTCGGCAGCGGGTCCGCCTGATCGCGATTGTTCACCTGCAGCGGGAATCCCAGATTCCGCAGCGCCACACCGATCTGCAGCGCACGCTCGGCGCCGACACTGAATTGGCCTCCGATGTCGAGGGCATGCGTGACGCCCTGCCCTGACGGGATCGACGCGCAGGGCCCGGTACAACTCACCGAGAACTGCACCAGCTTGTAACTCACCCCGAGCGACACGAACCCCGTGAGCTGCGTGGCATAGGTGGCGAGGAAGGCGAAGTTGCGCGACGCCAGCCGCCCGTTGGTCGTTCCCGACGAATCCGTCAGCTCCTGATCACCGAAGTCGGCGAGGTACAGCGTCGCCCCGAACACGCCGATACCGTGGCGCGGGAAGAACGCGGTCAGGCCATTGGTCGGGCCGGCGGTCAGGACAGCCGTGTGGAGAGCGAACTCGTTGGAGGTCAGCGAGGCGACCGCGGCGGGATTCTGAAACACGCCCTCGCCGTGCCCGTCCGCGGCTGCCGCCGTCTGCCCCATGCCGACCGTCGTCGCGCCGACCGGGAACAGCAGAAACAGCGCTGCCGCGTTCAGGGGCTGGTCCTGGGCCGCCGCCCCCGCGGTCGTGTACGTCGACTGCACGAGGAGGACGATCGCCGTCCGCCAGCCGATCTCAGAAAGTCTTTGCCTCATCAATCAACATGATCGGGATGTCGTCTTCAACGGCATAGATCAGCCGGCACGCCTGGCACACCAGCTCTTCCGCCGGCTCGTGGCGGTACTCGAGCGTCCCTTTGCACTTGGGACACACGAGAATCTCGAGCAGCTCGGGTGCGAGGCTCATGTCGCGTACCCCAACCGGCGCAACAGTCCCTCCTGGCGCCGCCAGTTGTCCAGTACCTTCACGTGCAAGTCGAGATACACGGGGCCACCCGTCAGCCCCTCGATCCGCGCGCGCGCGGCCTGACCGATCGTCTTGATGGTGCGCCCCTGGTGGCCGATCACGATCCCCTTCTGGCTGTCTCGTTCGACGTAGACCGTAGCTCGAATATACGTCGGGGTCTCGGACTCCCGGAATTCGTCGATTTCGCAGGCGACGCTGTATGGCAGCTCCTCCTCCAGGACGGAGAACGCCGCCTCCCGGACGTATTCGGACACGAAGAAGCGGACCGGCTGCGTGGCCATTTCGTCCGGCGAATAGTGAAACGGCCCGCTCGGCAGCCGCTCGGCGAGCGCGTCGAGCAGCGCGTCCAATCCCTCGCCCGTGGTACTCGACACCGCCAGGCCCGCGCCCAGCGGCGGGCGCCGCTCCGGCGGCACGAGGTCGGCCTTCGTGTACACCGTGACGACCGGGACCCGGGGCGCGGCGGCGAGCCCGGCGGCTGCGGCAAACGCGGGCGCGGGCGCTTCGGGAAGCGGATGGAGATGGGCGATCACCTCCGCGTCGGCGATGGCGCGCAACGCCGCCTCGCGCATCCGCTCCTGCAGCTGATATGACGGCGTGAGCAGCCCCGGTGGATCCGTGAAGATGAACTGGTCGTCGCCGCGGGTGAGCACGCCGACCACGGGGACCCGCGTGGACTGCGCCTTGGGCGACACGATCGCGAGCCGCTCGCCCACCAGCGCGTTCAAGAGCGACGACTTGCCGACGTTGGGGAGTCCCGCGAGGACGACCGTGCCGCAGCGCGTCGCCATGGCCGTCAGCGACGGAAGCGCCGGGCGGCGGCGATGAACGCGTCGAACAGCCGCTGCATCCGCGGGTCGACGTCGACCAGATCCTCGGGGTGCCACTGCACGCCGAGCAAAAAGCGGTCGTCCGTCCCTTCGACGCCCTCGATCAGCCCATCGCTCGCGCGGGCCACGGCGGTGAGTCCCGGCGCGAGTCGCGCGATCCCTTGGTGATGCATGCTGTTCACCGGGAGCACATTGGTCTCCAGCAGGTTCGCGAGCCGCGAGCCCGGGGCGAGGCGGACGTCGTGGCTGAGATCGTCACGGCGGCGCCCGCCGGTGGGAAACTGGTCGTGCTTCACCGCGGAGGGATGCTCTGCGCCGATGTCCTGGTACAGCGTCCCGCCGACCGCCACGTTGAGGATCTGCGCGCCGCGACACACCGCGAGGACCGGTTTCCGGTCCGCCAGCGCCCAGCGCGTGAGCAGGAGCTCGGTCCAGTCGCGCGCGGGATCGGTGCGGCCACACGCCGGGGTCAGGGTCGCGCCGTAGGTCGCGGGATCGATGTCCACTCCGCCCGGCAAGAACAGCGCGTCGGTGCGTTCATAGATCGCGCGCAGCGTCGCCTCGTCGTGCTCCAGCAGGGGGATCACCCACGGGATCGCGCCCGTGCGGACCAGCACCTGGACGTAGCGTTGGCTCATCACCCAGCAGCGCGGCAGCTGGTCGGGAATCGCTTCGAGGGTCTGTGTCGTAATACCGATGACCGGCCGGTCCGTCATGTCGCTTACAACCCCTCCGCCGTTTCAGCGATCAGCTGATCCACCACGGCCTTGTGATCGTTGGTGCGTTGGAACGTCGCCAGCTGGCGATCGGCGCTCGATCCTTCGGCCAGAATCTTGTAGGCGTAGGACACTTCCTGGCGGCTGCCGAGCTCGTCCACCACGTCCCCGATGAACCAGTCCAGCAGCTCGCGAATCAGATCGCGCGCCGGCAGCTCGATGCCCTTGCCGAAATCGATGAGCCGGCCGTCGAGACCGTAGCGCACGGCGCGCCACTTGTTCTCCTCGATGAAGTCCGCCGGATAGATGCGCAGCGTCATGTTGTCGCGGCGCAGCTTCCAGAGCTTGGCCACCACCGCCTGCAGGATCGCGGCGACACAGACCGCCTCGTCCACTCGCGTACAGACGTCGCAGATGCGGAACTCGAGCGTCGGATAGTTCCAGTTGGGGCGCACGTCCCACCAGATCTTCGTGCCGTCGGGGATGCAGCCGGTCGTCGTGAGCATCTCGACCAGATCGGTATACTCGCTCCACGAGCGCAGCGCGCGCGGCACCCCGGTGCGCGGGAAGCCGCGAAACACCACCGAGCGGTACGACTTGAGCCCCGTGTTGCGCCCCATCCAGAACGGCGAGCTGGTGGAGAGACAGAGGATGTGGGGCAACACATAGCGCGACACGTTGAGCGCGTCGACCAGAAACTCGCGGTCCTCGATGCCGATGTGGACATGGGTGCCGAAGATGAGCAAGCGCTGGGCCAGCTCTCCCATCGCCTCGCGCAATCCCAGATAGCGCTCGAGCGGCGTCACTTCCTGCTCGGCCCAGTGCGAAAACGGATGGGTGCCCGCGGCGGCGATGCGCAACCCGTTTCTCGCCGTCAGGTCGATGACCTCGCGCCGCAGCTTGCGCAGCTCCGATCGGACATCGGCGGGGGTCTTGCACACCTTCGTGCCGACTTCCACGATCGACTGGTGCAGCTCCGGCTTCACCTGCGACAGGATCAGGTGATCCTGCTCGAGAATCTGGGTGATGTAAGATTTCAACTCCCGCGTCTCGGGATCGATGATCTGATACTCCTCTTCGATGCCGAGGGTCAGCGAGGGGGCCTTCATCGGGGCTCCACGAGCATGGTGGGGACCTGGGATCCGCCGCCGGCGGTCACATTGACGAGCGCCGCCGTCGACAGGCGCGAAAGGCAGCCGTCGACGTAGGCACCCTGGCAGGCGAACGGATCGGTATCGAGGATGCGGTCGGCGATCTGCAGGGTGCCGCCGTTCACGCTGGGGTACGGCTCGCGCGGCACCGGGACCCGCTCCTGCACGACGTGCGGCTCGGTCAATCCGGCGTGCACGCGCTCCTGCCACTCCGCATCCGTGACCTCCCAGCCGAGCACGACGCCTTTTCCGCCGTACTCATCGTTCGGCTTGAGCACGAGGCGCGCGCGGTGCGACAGGACGAACGGCACGAGGTCGATCGTCCTGCCGCCGTGGCGCGTCTTGCGCTCCTCCAGGACTCGCGTCCAGGGGATGTGCGCCGCAATCGCCTCGCGCTCTTCCTCGGAGAAGAGGCGGGCGTTCTGCTCGTCGCCCAGCACGGCAAAGCTCGCCTTCTTGTGCAGCAGCTTGCAGCGGAACCCGTTGACCATGCACACCGCCCGTTGGCGCACCGCCTGCACCACGGCGTGATCGATGCCGCAGCGATCGATCAGCTCGCTGATCAGGACGCGCTTGTAGATCAGGTCCACCGGCCCGCCCGCGGCGATCAGCCGCCCGTTCTGCAGCTCGGTCTCCCGGGGATCGACGATCACCGCCTCGAGTCCATGGGCGCGGAAGTACTCCTGGAACAGCACGAACTCGCTGAACGTCGGCACCTCGCGCCAGTCGAGAATGGCGATGCGCGGCGCCGCACGCGTGCCGCTCCACGCGGCGTACGATGCGAGCAGGGCGTGCAGGATCCCGTGGCGGCCCGGGAGCGGCCGCACGTCCATCGTGCGCAGGAACAACCGCATCACCGGCAACGCGAGGAAGATGTCCGCCAGCGTGTCGCCGTAGGCGGCGCCGGTCGGCGTCTCGGCGTTGTACTCGGTGAGCCACAGCACGCCGGTTTCCGGGAAATAGAACGAATCAAAGCGCGACGTGGGACTGGGCTCGGGGATGCCGGGATCGAGAGCGACCAGATCCTCTTCCCAGTCGGTGAGCCGGAACTGGCGGCGCAGCGCCTGGTCCTGCAACGCGGCGCGCAGCAGCCGGCCCATGGCGCTGAGCATCAGGCCGCAGCGCGCGCGCACGTAGCGGTACTGCTCGGGAGAGAAGAAACGCGGCCGCAGCGCGGTGCAGAGCGGCCGGTCGCCGAAGTAGACGCCGCGGCGCCGCTGCTCCTCACTGAGCATCGCCTGCGACTCGGCGGCAACGTCCGCGGTCAAGAGCTCGTGGTAGCGCGCGATGGCGTCCGGGACTCCCGACTTCATCCCGTGCGCGCACCCCGCCCCGCGAACAGGGCGTCCCAGTGGAACGCCGGCCCCGCCGGCGCCCGCGTGGCCAGCGCGATCGCGAGATCCGCCATGTGCTGCACCACCCATTCGAAGTAGGTCGGCGTGAGCGAGTTGATGTCGAAATCGGGCGCGGGGTTCATGAAATCGATGGCATAGGGAACGCCGTCCTTCACTGCGTATTCGATCGAGTTCATGTCGTAGCCGAGCGCGCGCACCAGAGTGAGCGAGTCGCCCACGATACGCTGGCGCAGGGCGTCGCTCAGATAGGCGTCATCGACGATGTACTGCCGCGCCGTCGGGTCGTAGTGAATCGGCAGCACGTGCTCCTGCCCGATGCAGACGCAACGGACGAACTGGTCCCACTCGATGAACTGCTGCACGATCATGGTGTGCAGGCCGGACTGATCGTAGCTGTGGAGCAGCTCGTCCTTGCTGCGACACACGTACACGTCCTTCCAGCCGCCGCCGTGGGCGTCCTTGAGGATGCACGGCATCCCGATGTCCCGGATGATCGCGTCCCAGTCGATCGGGAACTTCAGGTTCCGCAGGCTCTCGCCGTGCACGATCCCGGGGACGTAGTCCTTGTTGGGCACGAGGATCGTGTGCGGACTCGCCACGCCGAGGCGGGTGGCGAGGGTGGCGCCGAAGAATTTGTCGTCGGCGCTCCACATGAACGGGTTGTTGACGACCCTGACCCCCTGCAGCACGGCGTGCTTCAGGTACGCCCGGTAAAACGGCACTTCGTGCGAGATGCGATCGATGAGCACGGTACAGGGGCTGGCGCCGTCCATCGACTCGCCGCCCAGCTGCGCGAACTCGGCGGTGACCCCGGCGTCGCGGCGGTTGACCTCCTCGATGAATCGCGGCGGGAACGACCATTCCCTCCCGACGATCAGCCCGACGGTGCGGCCGCCCTTCGCGCTCACCCGAGCTCCTCGTGACGGTTTCTGGAACGACAGTGGCGCTCAAGATACATTCTTCCCCTGTCCATGCTGCGATTTTCCCGACTCGCCGTCCGCTGGCGCTCCCGCGCGCGCGCCCGCGCCCAGCGGGGCGATCTCCACCTGATTCCCGACGTCCCGAGCCCGGACCTGGGCAATCACCACACGCTGATTGTGTCGACTCCCGCCAGCTACCGGACCGGCGACCGCCGCTATCCGGTGATATACATGCAGGACGGGCAGAATCTGTTCGACCCGCGGACGAGTTTCGCGGGCGATTGGGGACTCTCCACCGCGCTCGGCTGGGCGAGCCGGCGCGGCATCGAGCCGATCGTCGTGGGCGTCTACAACGCCGGACGCGACCGCTTCGACGAGTACAGTCCGTTCGCCGAGCCGGGAACGGGGGGCGGCGCCGGCGAGCGCTACCTCGGGTTCCTGACCGGGACGGTGAAACCGCTCATCGACGCGGGATTCCGTACCCTCACGGGCCGCGAGACGACCGGCATCGCCGGGTCGTCGCTGGGCGGCCTGATCAGCTTGTACGCCTTCGTTCGATCGCCGTCGGTCTTTGGATTCGTAGCCGCCCTGAGCCCATCGTTGTGGTTCGGAAACGAGGCGATCTTCGACGTCGTCGCCCGATCGCCCCGCCTCGAGGGGCGGATCTACCTGGACATCGGCCTGCGCGAAGGAGAGCGCCACATCATGCTGGCCCGCACGATGCGCGACCTCTTGATCGCGCGCGGCTTCGAGCCGCGGCGCACGCTGCGGTACGTCGAAGACCGGCAAGGCGCGCACCGCGAAGCCGACTGGGGGCGGCGCTTCCGCAAGGCGCTGCCCTTCCTGCTGCGCGCATGAGCATCGAACGCGTGCAGTGGCACAGCCCGGCGCTGGATCGCGCCATGCCGCTCCAGGTGATCGGCCATGCGGGCGCGCGCGTGCTCGTCTTTCCGACGAGCCTCGGCTCGTGCACCGAGTGGACCGACCGCCACATGCACCGGCCGGAAGTACTCGGCGTGCACCTCGAGCGCGGCTGGATCCAGATGTTCTGCCTGCACCACGTCCACGAGGAGAGCTGGTACGGCGAGCATCTGCCTCCCGGCGCCCGCGCCTGGCGGCATCTGCAATACGACCGCTATCTGCTCGAGGAGGTGTTGCCGTTCACCGCGTCACGCAACCCCAATCCGTTCGTGATCGCGACCGGGGCGAGTTTCGGCGGCTATCACGCCGCCTGCTTCGGCCTGCGCCACCCCGCGCACGTCAACCGCATCATCGGGCTCTCCGGAACCTACGACATCAAGCGGCTCACCGGCGGCTATTCCGATGACAACGTCTACGCCTGCAACCCCACCGACTTCATGCGACACGAGCACGATCCGGCGCGGCTCGCGGCGTTTCGCAAGCAGGACATCGTGCTGGCGGTGGGGCGGGACGATCCCGCCTGTCCCAACAACGAGGAGTTTTCCGGGATCCTCTGGGGCAGGGGCATCGGCAACGCCTTGCGGATCTGGGACGGCTGGTCGCACGACTGGCCGTACTGGGAGAAGATGATTCGCGCGTACATCGCCGGGCATGACTGACATAACCCAGATGCGTGAGAAGTGAGAAGTGAGAAGTGAGAAGTGAGAAGTGAGAAGTGAGAAGTGAGAAGTGAGAAGTGAGAAGTGAGAGGTGAGAGGTCGTTGGGGTGCGCACCTCTCACCTCTTACCTCTCACCTCCCACCTCTCACGCCGTTCGGGGTCAATCGGTGGCGCGGCCGGTGCCCTCGGCGACCTCCAGCGCTTTGAGGTAGACGGCGAGGTACTTCAGCGCCGAGCGCTCCCAGCTGAAGTTCTTCGCCATCGCCTTGCGCATCAGCGCCTTCCATCCGGCTTCGTTCTGGTAGTGATGCACAGCCCGGCGCAGCGTGTGCACCAGGGCGTCGGTCGAGAACTCATCGAACAGGAAGCCGGTCACGCCGTCGTCGATAGTGTCGTTGAGCCCGCCGGTACGCCGCGCCACGGGCAGCGTGCCGTAGCGTTGCGAGCGCATCTGGGTGAGCCCGCACGGCTCGTACTGGCACGGCATCAGGAGCATGTCGGCGCCGGCGATGACCACGTGCTCCAGCTCGTCGGTGAATCCGGTGTCGACCGCGATGCGATCGGGATGCCGCGCCGCGAGCTGCCGCAGCGGCTGCACGTAGCGCTCGTCCCCCTGCCCCAGGAAGATGTACTGCGCGTCGGTGGCGCCGAGGGCGCGGCCGTCCACCAGGAGGTCGAGTCCTTTTTGCGCGACGAGGCGCGCCGCCATGCCGAAGATCGGCGTGCGGGGTTTGGACGCGAGCCCGAAGCGCGCCTGCACCTCCTCCTTGCAGCGCCGCTTGCCGTCCAGGTTCTGGGCGGAAAACATCGCGGCGATCTGCGCATCGTGGGTCGGATCCCACACCTCGTGATCGATGCCGTTGACGATGCCGAAGAGGCGATCGCGCAGCTGGTGAAAGGTGTCGTGCAGGCCGAAGCCGCCGCCCGGCGTCTGCAGCTCGCGCGCGTGCGTCGCGCTCACCGTCACCACGGCGTCGGCGAAGGCGAGGCCACCCTTCAGCCAGTTGGCCCGTTCGTACCACTCGAGCACACGCCAGGTATAGAGCTCCCACGGCAGTCCGACGTCGGGCACGGTGGCCGCGGGAAAATGCCCCTGGAAACCGGCGTTGTGCACCGACAACACCGCGGGAACGTGCCGGTAGTACGGGTGTCCCGCGAATACCGTGCGCAGGTACACGAGGCTGAGCGCCGCGTGCCAGTCGTGCGCGTGCAGGATCGCCGCGCCGGGGGCGATCTGCGGCAGCGCCGTGATCGCCGCGAGCGACATGAACGCGAAGCGGCGGTAGTTGTCGGGATAATCGCCGCGCTCGCCGTAGAGCTGCGGGCGATCGTAAAACCCGGGGTGGTCGATGAAGATCACGTTGGCGCCGCGCACGCGGCCGCGTGGCCGGAACAGACGCGCCGCCTCGGTCGAGGGGCCGAGCTGCACCACGAACGGCTCTCCCACGGGCTCGAGCTGTCTCACGACTTTCCGCACGGCGCGATACAGCGGCATGATGACCGTCGTCGGGAGGCCGGCCAGCGCCTGGTAGGTCGCGAGGCTGGCGACGGCTTCGCCCAGTCCGCCGGTGCGCGCCCACGGCCAGCACTCCGCCGCCAGGTGCACGATCGGGATCGGCTCGCCGGCATTGGTCTGCAGCACGGAGCGGCGGCGCGCGGGAGCGCGCGGCGCCCGCGGAGTACGCGGCACGCGCGCGGCTTTCCCGGGCTCCCGGCGAGCGGCCATCGTCCCGAAGCTACCCGAGTCTCAGTGTGGGGTCCATTCGGGACGGCCGGTGAAGAGGCCGTGCACGATGCCGATCTGCCACGCGAGAAACAGCCCAAATCCCAGACTGACAAGCCCGGACGCGATTCGCATCCCGCGTTGCCACGTCGCGCGGCGTCGCTCCGCGTACGCCGCGGGAAGCGCGATGAGGGCGGTGATCAGCATCATTCCGGCGACGGTCCCGACCCCGAAGACGAGGAGATAGGCGATCGCCCAGCCCGGCGACGGGATCGTCGCCAGGACGAGCAGCGCCACGGCCGCAGAGCCCGCGAGGCCATGGACGACGCCGACGACGAGCGGCCGGACCAGCTGATACGCGCCCAGTTGTCCCAGGTGCCGGTCGAGCCAGGCAACCGGCGTCTGCTCGGCGCTGTGGGGATGGGCCTCGGGGTTGTGGCCGTGCGGATGGGTATGCACGTAGTCGCCGTGCGGATGGGGGTGCGAATGGGGAAGCGATCCCACCGGGACGCGCGACAGGATGCCGCTGAGATTCATGAGCCCCAGGATGATCAGCATGATCCCGACCGACAGCTCGAGCGACAACCCCAGGCGCGGCGGAATCACCCAGCCGAGGAGAATGATACAGGCGCCCACGATGAGGATCGTGAGGGTGTGCCCCACTCCCCAGACCGCGCCGATCAGGGCGGCGTGGTTCGTGCCGCGGGCGCGGGTGACGATCGTCGACACGGCGATCACGTGATCGGGGTCGGTGGCGTGGCGCATCCCGAGGAAGAATCCCAGGGCGGCGATGGCGGGGAGTCCGCTCACAGCGTAGGTTCGGGCCTCATGACCAATCCTCGGACACTCCTCTTCGTCGCGCTCGCCGCGGTCACGATCTGGTTCGTGCTCGCCTGGCGCTGGCAGGTCCGTAAGGCACAGGCGACTGGCACGGTCACCGACGATCCGCCGGCGACCGGCTTCCACTCGGTGGTCGGGTTCGTGATGTGCTTCTTCGACACCCTCGGGATCGGGAACTTCGCCACCACGACGTCGATGTTCAAGCTGCGGCATTCGGTGCGCGATGAGTGGATTCCCGGCACGCTGAACGTGGCCTATGCCCTGCCTACCGTGGCGCAGGCCTTCATCTATATCAAGCTCGTCCCAGTGGATTTTGTCACGCTCGTGGCGTTGATCGCGGCGTCCATCCTTGGTGCCTGGCTCGGAGCCGGGGTCGTGGCGACCTGGCCGCGACGCAACATCCAGATCGGGATGGGAGGGGCGCTCCTCGGGGCGGCGGTGCTGATGTTGATGCGGCAATTACAGGTGGGGCCGAGTGGCAGCGAGGCCACGGGGCTGACCGGTACGCTCCTGGTGCTCGGGATCATCGGCAACTTCACGCTCGGGGCGCTCATGACGCTCGGCATCGGGCTCTACGCGCCGTGCCTGATTCTGGTCAGCCTCCTCGGGATGAATCAACGTACCGGATTTCCGATCATGATGGGGTCGTGCGCGTTCCTGATGCCGATCGCGGGGATGCGGTTCATCAAACAGGGCAGCTACTCGCTGCGTGCATCGGTGGTGCTGGCGATTGCGGGGATCCCCGCGGTACTCATCGCCGCGTTCATCGTGCAGCAGATGTCGCTGACGGCCGTCCGGTGGCTGGTGGTGGTCGTGGTCGTGTACACGGCGGTGACGATGCTGCGGTCCGCCTTCGCAGAACGTCGAACGCCGGCTGCGGATCGCCTGCCGTCCTCCGGATAGAATGCGCTATCAGCTATCGACTGTCGGCTATCAGCCAGGCCGATAGCTGATAGCTGATAGCGCCTTCAAGGAAAAAAGCCCGCTCGGCGAACCGAACGGGCTTTTTCATTGGGGACGCTGGCGGCGGCCTACTCTCCCACGGCCTCTCGACCGCAGTACCATCGGCGCTGACAGGCTTAACGACCGTGTTCGGGATGGGAACGGGTGTGGCCCTGTCGCGCTCGTCGCCAGCAAGAGATGAGGCGTCCTCAGTCATCGGGTAATCGGTTTTCAGTAGTTCCCGACGACCGATAACCGACGACGCATTACCTCTGACGTCGTAAGATGTGTGGTGCAGCGGAAGCACACGGATTTCCAGCGGAGAGATCAAGCCTCACGGGCGATTAGTACGGCTCGGCTGAAGCGCTCGCGCGCCTTACACCTGCCGCCTATCAACGTGGTAGTCTCCCACGGCCCTTTAGGGGTCTTGCGACCCGGGAGTGTTCATCTTGGGGAGGGTTTCCCACTTAGATGCATTCAGCGGTTATCCCCGCGCGACATCGCTAACCGGCGTTGCGCCTGGCGGCACAGCCGGGACACGAGAGGTCGCTTCGTCCCGGTCCTCTCGTACTAGGGACGACACCCCTCAACACTCCACCGCCCGCACCGGATACAGACCGAACTGTCTCACGACGTTCTGAACCCAGCTCATGTGCCACTTTAACCGGCGAACAGCCGGACCCTTGGGACCTTCTCCAGCCCCAGGATGTGACAAGCCGACATC
>DASSIL010000263.1:0-2273 GCA_035691925.1 Gemmatimonadales bacterium | reverse complement strand
GCTGAGCGACGACACCCCGTTCTCGTCGAAGCTCTCGATTGCCGCCCAATATGCCTCTCCCACGGTGAGCGCGCGAAGCTCGAGCGTCGTCCCCTGATCGGCGAAACGCTGGTAGGTCTGGTACAGCTTGGCGGGCGAGATGCCCCAGCGAATGTTGTAGCCGGTGACACCGGGGACCGCTTGCCAGGTGATCGTCGCGTCGCGCTCATCGGTGTGGCGGCGGGCGGCGAGACCCGGCGGCGTCGCCGGGACCGGTCCAGCGCCGTTGCCGAAAACGCGGATGTCGCTGACGGCGAGGTGCTTCGCGCCGACATGGATGTGCTCGTAGCGCACAAAGCGCGCCCGCACCGGCGCCGGCAACTCTACGTATGCATTGGGCCGATCACGCGTCTCGCGCGAGAGATCTGCGATCGGTGTCCAGGTGCGACCGTTGACCGACGACCGAATACGCATTCTCGTGTAGACGGTGTTGCCGCTGCCGTACAATCCGGACTCGTAGTCCGCATAGTTCACCTGGATCGCCTTCACCCGATAGGTCCCGCCGAGGTCGATCGTGACCCATTCGCCCGGTCGATTCTGCTGCGCCACCCAGAATGTGCGCGGGTTCTCGTCGGTGAGATTCGCGGCAGAGAAGGTGTCGAGAGTCGACGAGGCCGTGACGGCCTTGCGATAGGAGAGCAACATCCAGCCGGTGAACAGGTCGTCGCTCGACTGCCCGGGCTTCGTCGGCAGCCAATGCGGGAAGTCCCCGAAGCGGGTATCGACGTACAGCTCGCCGTCGCCATCGAACCCCGCGGGGTGCAGCCCGATGCGGCGTTCGAAGTTCCAGTTCACGCCGATCCACGGCGTGCCCGTGTTCCACCAGTTGCCGTAGACATCCTGGAAGGTGTTGCCATGTCCCGCGCCCTGGACGAATCCGCCGGGCTTGTACGCAACCGGATTGTAGGGAGCGTAGGTGAACGGGCCGAAGGGATCGCCGGCGGTGTAGACCCCCGTCGCGTAGACGTTGTACTCCGTCCCCGGCGCGCCGTACTGCAGATAGTAGCGGCCGCCGTGCTTCGTCATCCACGCCCCTTCGATGAACGGATGGATCGTCGTGTCCATGTGGTCCCGGCCGAACCGCTCCCAGCCGTGGTGCACGGGATCGAGACCGAACAGCCACTTGGGCGTTCCCTTGTAGGCCAGCTGTCTCGTCTTGTCCAACTCGATCGCGTGCAGTGGATAGGCGTTGCTCGAGTTCCAATAGAGGAACCAGCGATCGCTGTCCTGGTCGTAGAAGAACTGCGGATCCCAGGGTCCCGGTTGCACCGAATCGGGCTTGGCGAGGACGTCCGCTTCGTGTGCGCGGGCCATCGGAAGCCAGGGGAGCAGTCTGTTGTAGAAGTCCACGTGCCCGGTGGCTGGTCTGGTGAGCATCAGAATCGGGAGCGGGGTCGTGGTCGCCGGCAGGAGATAGATCGTGTCGCGCACCGAGAGCACCGCGGGCGCTACGACGTCGGTCAGCGGCCAGCGCGAGGGGGTGATGTGCTGCCAGGTCCCCAGGTCGGTAGAGCGCCAGTAGCCGTCCCCGATCGTTTCGAAGAGATAATAGGCGCCGCCCTGGACGACGATCACGGGGTCGGCTCCGGAGCGGTACGAAATCCCCTGGTTCTTCTGCTCGAAGTTGTATTTGTAGTCGATGTCGATCGGATTGGCGTAGGTCCGCTGGTGTGTTGCCGGCGTTTGCAGGGCTGCGAGGGCGAGAATCAGGATCGGCACTTCACCCTCCTTGCGGTAACGCAGAATCGGGGCAGACTGATCGCATGACCGAATCGGACCTCACGCGACGCACCTTCGTCGCACAATCGCTCGCCGCCGTCGGCTCAGGCTTCGCGGCGGCAACCCTGCCGTTGACGTCAGCCCATCCTGCAGCGGGTGCCGCGATGCTGTCGGTGCTGTGCGTCGGCGGGCATCCCGATGACCCCGAGTCAGGGTGCGGCGGCACACTCGCCCGCTACGCGGCGCTCGGCCACGCGGTGACAATTCTCTATCTCACCCGCGGAGAGCGTGGCATCGACGGCAAGTCGCTCGACGAGGCCGCCCGGATCCGCAGCGGCGAGTCCGAAGCGGCGTGCAAGATCCTCGGCGCCACCGCGGCGTTCTTTGGGCAGATCGACGGCGCCACCGAGCTCAATCACACGCACGTCGACGCGATGAGCCGGTTCCTGAGCACTGCCAACCCGGACATCGTGTTCACCCACTGGCCGGTCGACACCCACATGGACCACCAGGTC
>DASSIL010000262.1:0-19180 GCA_035691925.1 Gemmatimonadales bacterium | reverse complement strand
AGGGCGACGCGTTAGTGCTTCGGTTGAACCGCCAGCGACTCCCGGACTGCCGGAGGAAGGTCGGTGATGCGCTTGATGAAGGTCGCGATCGGCCAGAGCTCCGAATCCGCATCCCACGTACCGTTGGCGAACATGCCGGTGCGGCGGACGCCGTGCTTTGCCACCCAGAAGATCTGCGCTTCGGTGTAGTCGGTGCCCACGGTCGGCAACTGCGGGGCGGCGGGATTCAGCCCGGTGGCGAAGTGACGCTCCTTGCCCGGTGTGCCGTGACAGCCGGCGCATTGATTGAGATAGGCGCGACCACCGGCGATCAGGTGCGCGTCCGTCGGTGGGACGGGGTCCGACACTTTGGGCGCGTGGCGCCGCACCGAGGCGTGCACGGCGGCACGCATCAGGGCGCTCTCGATCCCGGTCACCGGCTGATCGCCGCGGACATCGGCGAACCCCAGCAGGAGATAGGCGAGCCCGAGTCCGGTCACCAGGACCAGCGCGGCGATCGCCCCGGACAGGAACTGCTTCATCGGTCTAGCCTACAGATCCCGGTGAGTTCCCGTCAGATCGGAACGTCAGCGCCATGCCCGGATCGTGTGGGAATGGGACCTGAGGACGTTGGCGCGTGATCTCACCGCTCGCCCACGGCCTCCTCACCGGCGTCCTCGCGGCCGCGGTGCTCGTGCTGATGCCGGCACTGGTCCGGAAGCCGGCCGGCCTCCCCGGGAAGCTCTCGCTCCGGCTCATGAACATCCGGCACTCGAGCGTGACCGATTGGGGACTGGGTCACGTGCGGATCGAGCCGCCGTTTACGATCCTGGACGTCGGGTGCGGCGGGGGACGGACCGTCGACAAACTGGCGGCGATGGCCAGCGAGGGCAGTGTCTCGGGCATCGATATCTCAGCCCAGAGCGTCGCCGTCTCCCGCACGACCAACGCGAAGTGGATCGAAGCTGGTCGGGTCGACATCCAACAGGCGTCGGTGTCGAAGCTCCCGTTCAGCGACGCGAGGTTCGACCTCGCCACCGCGGTCGAGACGCATTACTACTGGCCCGACCTCGTCGCCGACTTGCGGGAGGTCCTGCGTGTCCTGAAGCCCGGGGGGCGCCTCATGCTCATTGCCGAGACCTACAAGGGCAGGAGTCTGGACGCGATCTACCAGCCCGCGATGAAGCTGCTCGGCGCGACGTATCTCACCCCCGAGGAGCACCGCGCCGTTCTCTCCGCCGCCGGGTTTTCGGAGGTCACGGTCGACGTGGAACGCCGCAAGGGCTGGATCTGCTGCGTGGGCAGGAAACCGGCGTCGCGCGCTGCCTGATTTCATCAACAAATCAGCATGAAGAAGGTTTCACCCCTTCTTCCCGGTGATCGAAGGGGTGGAGACCTCACTATGCCATGGAGTACCCTCAGCGGGAAAAACAGGAGGTGCCCATGCGCACGCAGACCCGCGACATCCTGATCGGTGGACTCTGGGCGGGAGTGATCGGCTACGGGACGGTGGTCGTCATCATGGCGTTCCTCAACGTCCTCCTGGGCCGCTCGCCGTTCTACACCGCCGCGCTGTTTGGCTCGGCGCTGTTCTACGGGTTGAGGGATCCGTCACACCTCGTCGTTGCGGCCGGGCCAGTGCTGGCCTACAACGCCACCCACATGGTGGCGTTCCTCGCGCTGGGGCTCGGAGCCTCGTGGCTCACGGCGCTCGCCGAGCGCCATCCGACGGCGCAGTACTTCATTCTGTTCGTCCTGATCTTCGTGGCCTTCCACGTGTACGGAGCGCTGGGCTTCTTTGCCGAGCCATTGCTGGGTGCTGCGGGGTGGTGGGAGATCGGCCTCGGGACCCTGGCGGCCGCGGCCGCCATGGGCTGGTACCTCTGGCGTGCTCACCCGCTGCTGCGCCGCGAGTTGCACGACCTCCCCATGGGGGCGACGAGCTGACCGCGCTCCATGATGATCCGTTCATCCCGATCGGGCCCTTCGTGAAAGGACCCGTGACCTAGATTCGCTCCAGGGAAGAGGAGCGAGGCGATGGTCAAGCTCAGACGGGTCGAGCTCAACGGCACCAACACCAACGACGCGATCGTGCCGTTCGAAGTCGAGTACCTCACCAAGGTACACGGCCGGTGGCGCGCGGGAACGTTCGATCGCCAGTGGTATGGTCTCAACTTCACGAACTACGGATCGACCGGCATCGAGCTCGAGGCAATCGAGGAGGTCTACGAGATCGTCGCGGAGGTCGGAGACGACGTCCCGACCATCCCCGTCGAGTACGTGCAGAACGTCTGACGGTTCAGCGCCGCTCCAGTCGTCGGGCGACCTCCGCCAGTCCCGCCGGCCCGAGCAGGGTGCGCGCCGTCGGAAACAGGACCGTATTCTCCCGCTCGATATGGGCCCGCAGCAGATGCACGATGTCCAGCGCGGCCTGCGCGACCGCGCCGGCGTCGCGACGCGTGAGCGCCGCGGACAGCTCCGTCTCGAGACGCCGCAGGACCACATGTTCGTCGACAAACGGCGCCAGGGGCGCTTCCGTGCCGAGCAGAGGAAACAGGGCGGCCTCCTCGTCCTCGTTGTGCCGCCGTACCGCCCCGCGCAGCAGCTCGAGCACTTCGCCGGCCGTGGCAAAGTCCTGTGCCGCGGCGGCCGCCTCGAGGCGCGCCAAAGCGGCGAGCGCCACGTCGTGCTCCTCCTCGAAGCGACGGAGCGGATCGATCATGGCGTCACGACCCAGCGCACGCCCTCGCCGCTGCGCAGTCGATCGAATCCCTCGTTGATGCGCTCGAGCGGGAATGTCCCGCTCACGATCGGTTCGAGGTCGATACGTCCGTCCGCCACCAACGCCACGATCTCCGGATACAATCCGCCTCCGCAGCCGAGGCTCCCGACCAGCTCCAACTCGTAGAACATCAGCTTCGCCGCGTTGATGGGGACGGGCTCGTGCGAGAAGCCGATCACCACGAGACGCCCGCCTTTGCGCAGCAGATTGAACGCGAGGTCGATCGTATGCGGCTTGCCGACGACCTCGAAGGCGACGTCCACGCCCCCATCCGTGAGCTTGCGCACGTCCTTGTCCACGCGCTCGGCCGTGGCGGGGTTGATCGTATGTCGCGCGCCCATCCGGCGTGCCAGGGCGAGCCGCGCGTCGTTCAGATCCACCGCGATAACGGTGGCTCCGGCCAGCGCGGCGCATTGCACGACGTTGAGCCCCACGCCGCCGCAGCCGACTACGGCGACGGTGTCGCCGGCGCGCACCTGGCCGCGCTGCTTCACCGCGTGATACGGCGTCGACACGGCGTCGGCGATGACACAGGCGCGCTCGAGCGGCAGCTCCGGCGGCAGCCGCACCAGCTCCTTGGCGGGCACGGCGAGGAACTCCGCAAATCCTCCGTGCACATGGTTGCCGGGCATCACGAGGTCGGCGCACAGGTTCTCCCGGCCGGCGCGGCAATAGCGGCATCGGCCGCACGCCCAGACCGACGGCGCGAGCACGCGGTCGCCCGGGGCGACACCGCTCACACCGGGACCGATGCGCTCGATGGTGCCGGCGGCTTCATGGCCCAGGATGATCGGCGGTTTCTGAAAGGTCGGAACGCCGTGATCGAGATAATGCAGATCGGTGTGACACAACCCGCACGCCGCCACGCGCAGCAGGACCTCTCCGTCCCGGAGCGTGGGGGTGGGCATCTCCTCGATGGAGAGACGCGATCCGTTGCCGTGGTAGACGGCGGCCTTCATGGGTGCTCTCCTTCAGGGCGCCGCGTGTAAATGACGCGGAAGTACCCGGCCTTCACGAGCCAGCACGATTCACATTCGTCCCGCAAGTCCTCGGGGAGCCCTGGTTCCACGCGGACCTCGAACCCGGCATTCCGGTAGAGCTCCACCGCCTCGCGCGCCCGCTCTGGATCCGCGACGAAGCGCCGTTCCCAGCGATCAGCCGGCACGCGACGCGGCGTCGGTGGCGAGCCGGCGGAGACGGCGCTGTCCCAGGAGCGCCGCGCCGAACGCCGAGGTGTACTGCACCAGGTCGCCGGGGAGGACGTTCACGCGTGCGCCGAGTGCACCCTCCACGACGCGCACCATGCGCTCGAACCGCAGGATGCCGCCGACGAGCGTGAATTCCGGCTCCATGCGGACGCGCTTCATCAGCTGGATGGACCGGTCCACCAGCGACACGATGGCCCCGTGCATGATGTCGGCGGGCGCAGCCCCTTCGGACAGCTGGTTGATGACCTCCGACTCGGCGAAAACGGCGCAGACGCCGGAGATGGATACGGGGGCCTTGGACGTCGCGACGAGCGGGCCGATTTCGTTCGTCGAATACCCCATGTAGCGGGCGGTCTTCTCGAGAAACGCGCCGGTGCCGGCGGCGCATTTGTCGTTCAGGCGGAAGCTCTGGACCTTGGCGTCGGCCCCGAGGCGGCTCGCCTTCATCGTCTGCCCGCCGACGTCAAGAATGGTGCGCGTGTTGGGGAAGTAATGGGTCGCGCCGCGTGCCGCGGCGGTCAGGTCGGTGACGGAGACGTCGCCGATCGCCGCCTGGTGACGCCCGAAGCCCGTCGTCACGAGGTAGGCCACGGCGTCGCGGGCGAGCCCGGCGGCGGCGAGTGCCTGCGCGAGCGCCCGCTCGGCCGCCTGGGCCAGCTTGAACCCGGTGGGCTCCATGCCGCGGCCGAGGATCGCACCATCCTCGGCGACGACGACCGCCTTGGTGTAGGTCGAGCCGATATCCAGGCCGGCGGTGTGGCTCATGCGGCCCCTTTCGCGGGTGCCGGCGCCCGGGCCGACACGATCCGGTCGAGCGCGAACAGCGCCGCGCCGAGCGCGCCGATGTAGTGCGATTCCTCGCTGACGTTCACGCTGAGGCCGAGGCGCCGGTTCAGTGTGTCGACCATCGCCCGGTTCCGCGTCACGCCTCCGGTGAACGTCACCTCCGCCTCGATCCCAACGCGCCGCAACAGGCCGATCGAGCGGGCGGCGATCGATTCGTGCACGCCGAGCAGGATGTCCTCGATCTTCTTGCCCTTGCCGAGCCACGACAGCACCTCGGACTCGGCGAAGACGGTGCAGGTGGTGCTGATCTTCACGGCCCGCTCACCGCGCAGCGCGGTGGGTCCCAGCTCGGAGAGCGGCAGGTCGAGCGCGACCGCCGCTGCGCCAAGGAAGCGACCCGTGCCGGCGGCGCACTTGTCGTTCATGCAGAAGTCGATGATCTCACCCGTCGGTTGCACCCGGATCGCCTTGGTGTCCTGCCCCCCCATGTCGAGCACGGTCCGGGTGCCCGGGAAGAGCTGCACCGCGCCGCGCGCGTGGCAGCTGATCTCGGTGACCTGCGTATTGCCGAACGTCACCTTGTAGCGGCCGTACCCGGTCCCGACGACGAACTCGACTTCCTCTTCCGGGATGCCGCCATCGCTCAGCGCCTGGCGGAACGCCGTTTCGGCGGCGCGCATGACGTTGGCGCCCGTCTCGGTCAAGGCCCGGCCCACGATGCGGCGCGTCTCGTCGATCACCACCGCCTTGGTCTGGGTGGAGCCGACGTCCACCCCCGCCGCGTAGGCCATCTCGTCCTCCGTTATGCCGGCGCCGCGGCCGCCTGGTGGCGCCGCGCCGCGAGGCCCTCGAAGAAGGCGTCGATCCGGTTCTTCATCTGCGCCTCCGACACCACACGCTTGTCCATCATGTCGGATTCGACGAACAGGCTGGGAATGTCCCGCTCCGCCATCAACGCCCGCCGCGTGTCGGCGAGACCGGTCGACACGGTGCGGCAGCTCTTGATCGGGTGAAAGACGACGCCGTCGACGGCGTAGTCGTCGATCATCCGCACCAGCGCGCGGGTCTGGAAGAACATGCTGTCCATTGCATCGCGCACGCCGAGCAGCACGCCCTCGGCGAGGCTGTCGAGGGGCCGCGTGAGGTCGTAGTGGAACCCGAGGTTCGCACCACCGGAGGCGAACCAGAGATAGGTCGAGTTGACGAACACGCCGCCCCAATCGCTGAACAGCTCGGAGAAGCGGCGGAAGATGGGATAGCAGGGGACGCCCACGAAGATGAGGCGCCACTTCTCCTCCACCGGCGTACCGATGCCGTGCTCCGCCTTGTGGGCCATCTCCTCCACGAGATCGGTGAAGTAGGCGGCCCCTTCGGGCGCGCCGCGGAAGCCGTTGGCGACGCCGAGGTAGATCGTTCCGTCGGAGAGGGCGTTGAACACGGCGGGCCTGGAACGGTTGAGTTCCAGCACGCGCTGCCACCCCGCGTTCAGCTCGTTGGCCCACCCGAGATGTTCGCGCAGGCGGTCGATGTCGAATTTCCGGCCGGAGACGCGCTCGCACAGCGCGATCAGCTCCTCGAGCTGGGCGGCGACGTAGCGGCGGTCGCGCTCGAAGTCCTCGCTGCCGGGTGGCGACGCCAGCCCCGCGCCCCGGGAGCCGGGAATGTCGAGGGTGAAGAGTGGCATCCCGTGCATCCGCTCCCAGATCTCGCCCCACTTGATGTAGGTGTTGCAGGCGTTGGTGGCGATGGCGAGGGCGGGCTTGGGAATCTTCCCCATGGGATGCGCCCCGCCGCGCAGCTGCGTCGCGACGTCGGCCTTCACGTAGCCGCAGATGTCGGGGGAGTAGCCGTAGTTTTCGGCCTCGTTCAGGTACTCGGCGGCGACGCGCCGCACCGCGGCCTGGAGCGAATTGATCTCCGGGAATACGATCGGAAAATCGAACACCCGCAACAGCTCGCACAGGCTGCCCATGACGAACACGTACGCCGCGCCGCGGCCCTCGTCCGCCGCGGCGGTCAGGCCTTCGAACCACTGCCGGAACAGCCGCGCCCCCCGGTCGTTGCCCCGGCCGACGATGTCGGTTGCGTCGGGTCTTGCGGTCATGGTCGCCTCAATCGAACACCAGGTTTTCGACGAACGTCTCGAGCTGGATCTCCAGCGAATCGAAGCTCGTCATGTTCTCTTCGAATTCGCTCACGAAGTAGCGGACGCCCCGCCCGTCCAGTGCGCGCGTGTGCACCACCAGCTCCTCGAGCCCTGGCTCGCACATCTTGGCGGCCATCAGGATCGCCGCCTGCGCATCGGATTGGTCGAGCCGTTCGAGCAGCATGCGGTCCTTCGGCTTCCGGAGATCGTGCTGCACCGGGCTGTGCGCCGAGCGGTCGATGTAGCTCAGGGCGAGGGCCTGGAGCGGATCGCCGGCCTGCGGCACATCCCCCACCAGCCAGCGCATTCCGATCAGGAGGTCGTCGTCGACGACGTAGCAGGAGCGGGCGATGGCGCGCAGCAAATCGAGCGGCGGTTGCTCGCAGAATCCCCCCTCCAGGATGACACGAATCTTGTCGCGACGCGGCAGGCCCCGCCCTTCGAGCAGCGGCAGCACGGTGCGCAGCAGATCATTGTGCTCCTCACGCGGAATGAGCCCGCCGACGGCCGTGAGCACGTAGGCCTCATCGACGGGGACGAGCCAGGGCAGCTCGCGTTTCAGCGTGTAGAGCCGGCGCAGCAAGGCGCGGTTTTCATTGAAGACGTCGATGGAGCGCCGCAGCTCGACATCCGTGATGTCGCGACCCGCCAGCTCGGCACAGAGCTGCCGCAGCCGGTCGTATTCGTCGCGCAGATAGCGCGCGGCGAATCCCGAGTTGGGGTTCTGCGGCAGGTAGAGAATCCGGCACGGGTAGGAGACGTTGCGACCCCACACGCCGCACAGGTTGCGGGCGGCGTCGCAGATCGGGTGCGTGACGAACAGATCGAGCGGCACCCGCCCCGACAGCGCGAGCTCCAGCGACGACTTGATGATCGAGCAGAGGTAGGAGCCGAAGTGCGAATCGGCCTGCGTCGGCTCGACCGGGGCGCCGCGCACCTTGAACGGCAACATCCCGGCGGCGTGCGCAATCTCCTCGGGGAAGTAGACCTGGAAGTGGCCGACGACCTTCCCCCCGTCGTCGCGCCAGCGGCGTACCGTGGGGAAATCCGTGTCTTCCACCAGGTCGCGGCAGCGGCTCAGGGCCTCGTCGAGCGGCACGCCGCGCCACTCGGGGAATACCGTCGTCACGCGTGCCTCCAGAGCGGCCGGCGCTTCTCGGTAAAGGCGCGCAGCCCTTCTACCGCGTCGTGCGACGCCATCAGATCGTGCATGTAGATGTTGCCGGCGGCCCGGAGCGCCGCGCGGCGCGCAGCGGCGCCGGCGCCACGCAGCGCGGCCTTCGCGGCCCGCAGGGCGACGGCGCTGTGGTGCGCGAGCCGCTGCGCCTCCTCCAGTGCCGCTCGCTCCACGTCCGCATCGGCCGTTACCCGGGCAACGAATCCCCAGCGCTCGGCTTCCGCCGCCGTGATCGCGTCGCCGCGGTAGATCAGGCGGGCCGCCACCGCTGCGGGGAATCGTTCCGGCAGCAGAACGCATGCGGCCGGGGGGAAAACGCCAAGCACGATCTCCGGCTGCCCGAAAACGGCGCTCGCTCCCGCAATGACGACATCCACCGGCTGCAGCAGCTCGAAGCCGCCGCCGAGGCACTTGCCGCGTACCGCCGCCACGACGGGAAGCGGGAAGGCGTCGAGTGCCGCGATGGTGTCGAGGAAGTCGGGGATCAGGCTCAGGTGGTGCGGCGGCAGGTGTTCGGCGACGTCCGCGCCCGCCGAGAAGTGCTCGCCCGTCGCGGTGAGGAGCAGCACGCAGAGGCCGGGCTCCTCGGAGAGACGCTCGAGGTTCTGCCGGAATCGTTTCAGGAGATCCCGCGTCAGGATGTTGAGGGGGGGACGGTCCAGCTCGATCCGCCCGATCCCTGCTTCGATCGAGGCTGCGGCGGTCATCGCCCCCCCAGCAGCTGGCCACCGTCGATCGGGACAACGGCCCCGGTGACGAATCCCGCCGCGTCACTGCACAGGTATCGCACGAGCTGTGAAACCTCCTCCGCCGTGCCTGCCCGCCCCAGCGGCGTGCGGGCGACGGCCCGCTCCCGAGCCTCGGCAGAGAGCCCGCGCGTCATCCGCGTATCGATGAATCCCGGCGCCACCACGTTCACCGTGACGCCATGCCGGGCGAGCTCCAGCGCGAGCGAGCGGGCAAGCCCGACGAGTCCGGCCTTGGCCGCGGCGTAGTTCGCCTGGCCGAAGTTCCCGCGCAGCCCGTTGATCGAGGAGATGAATACGACGCGCCCCTGCGCGGATTTGCGCAGCGCGGGGAGCGCGGCGCGCACCGTCTTGAACGCGCCCGTCAGGTTCACCTCCAGCACGTCGTCCCATTCGGCGTCGCTCATCTTCCAGCTTACGCGGTCACGTACGATGCCCGCCGCACAGACGACCCAGTCGAGCCCGCCCCGCTCCCGCACAATCCGCTCGACGGCGTTGCTGACCGCTACCCCGTCGCGCACGTCGACCGGGAGCGACGCCGCGGCCGCACCAGGGCCGTCGGGGAAGTCGCAGTCGAGCGACGCCACCCACGCGTCCTGGGCGAGCGCGGCGACCACGCCTGCGCCGATGCCGCGGGCGCCGCCGCTTACGAGAGCCGTGAGCCGCACAGGCCGCACAGGATGTGGCGAGCGGGCAGGTTCGTGGCCCCGCACGCCGGGCAATCGCGCAGCGGGGCGCCCCAGGGGGCCTCGGAGGAACCACCCTCTGCCGCCCGTTCGCGCAAGAGACTGTAGCGCGCGGGGCGCTTTTCCGTGAAGGCGCGCATTCCCTCGACCGGTTCCCAGCAGGCGTAGTGCAGCGCCAGCCAGTCCTGTGCGTGCCGCACCGTCTGGTGCCAGGCGAGGTCCTTCCAGAAGTTCGTCTGTTGTTTCGTGTAGCGCGTGCACTCCGGGAAGGAGGCGAGCAGGCGGCGGGCGAGATCGTCGACGGCGGCATCGAGCTGCGTCAGGTCGATACGGTATCCGTCGCGCCCCTGTTGCGCGGCGGCGATCTGCTCGGGCGTCGCCTGGTCGATCCACGTCTCACCCTTTCTGATCGACGGCGCGACCCGGGTCACGAGCCCCCACTGGAGCGCCCGCTCGGCCGGGACCGGCTCGTTGAGCAACAGCATTTCGCGGGCGCGGCGATCGCCGATCGTGATCGGCAGCCACTGTGTCGCGCCGCCGCACGCGACCGACCCCACGTGCGTGCCGACCTGCTTCAGATAGGCGTGCTGGGCCATCACCGAGAGATCGCACGCCAGCTGGCTCTCGTTGCCGCCCCCGACGGCGACGCCGTTGATGCGAGCGATCACCGGCTTGCCGGTGTTGAGGATGCTCTCGATGTAGGCGCGGAACAGCGCCATGTACTTCCAGTAATCGCGCGGCGTGGCGACGTAGGCGTCGGCGTATTCCTTGACGTCCCCGCCGGTGCAGAACGCACGGTCGCCCGCGCCCGTCAGCACGATGACGCCGACCGCGTCATCGAACGAGGCGTCGCGGAACGCGGTGGCGAGCTCCTCCAGCGCGGCCGTGGAATAGGCGTTGTAGTGGCGCGGGCGGTCGATCGTGATGCGCGCGATGCCGTCCCCCTTGTCGTAGCGAACTTCGCGGAACGCAAAGCTCGCGGGAGAGCGGGACGGGAATTGGCGTGCGGACTGTGCTGGAGCGGTCGGCGTGGTGGTCGTCATGGCGCGAGGAGTCCGCGTAGGAGGTGATCGGCGTAGTGGCGCCCGAGGTCCTGAGGGTGAACCGATCCGTCGGGTGAATACCACCGTGCCACCCAGTTGATGGCGCCGAGGATCGCGAAGACGGCGAGCTTGGGGTCGACGCTGCGGAACTCGCCGGCCTTGACGCCCTGGCGCACGATGTCGCGCAGCGCCTGTTCGTAGCGGTCGCGGGCGGCGATCACCTCGGCACGGTGCGCGGGGGAGAGGGCGGCGACTTCGAAGGCCAGGGACGACCCTTCGAGCGTGTCGGTCATGACGCGCACGTGCTCACAAATCACGTGGGCGAGCTGATCGGCGTACGACGGGTGCAACCGGGCCGCCGCCACGAGGCCGGCTACTTCTTCGAGCCCCTCACGATGGCAGGCGTAGAGGATCGCTTCCTTGTCGGGGAAGTAGTGATACAGCGCCGTCTTGCGGACGCCGAGCTGTTGGGCGATGTCGTCGAGCGTCGTCCCGTGATAGCCCTTGTCACGGAAGGCGCGCAGGGCGGCGTGCAGAATCTCGGTCTGGCGCCGCTGGCGCTTGGCGCGCACATGAGCGGAGCTGACTGCTGGGGCTGCCATCCCGACCCTTTCTCGAGGTTCGGGACGGAATTTGAACGCCGATTCAATAATTCATTGTGAAGTCCGTATGAAGGTCGTCGCCTCCTCGAGCGCGCCCCGCGCGGCATCCACCCGGGTGATGAGGTCCGTCAACTCTCGCTCCGTTGTCGTCGAATCGGCGTAGCGGATCGCCTCGTTCACCGACGGAAACGCGAGCGTCGCGTAGCCGTTGTCCACGTCCGAAGCGAATTGCAGGCTCTTGAACCAGCCGTCGCTCACGAGACCACGATCCCGCGTGATGCGGCGCTCCACCTGCATCAATGCGGCGTTGACGCGCGGCCAGTGGCGGTCGGCGGAGGCGGCGAGCGCCTGATCCCGCACCACCGCCAGCGACTCGGCGGCTGTGGTGAAGCGCCCGAGGGCGTCGCGCAGTCCGGTCGTCGGCACGCTCCACCCGTTCTTGGTGATGCCGCTGTCGAGCTGCGACACGAGCCGGGTCATCTCCTTGCCCCACCCGACATAGTCGAGCGGAACGACGCGCGCGTTGGCGAGCCGGGCGGCCATCACCGTCACGAGCCGGGCCGCGGCGCGATGCTCGCGCCAGCCCGGGTCGCCGTAGCGGTCCATCCAGGTGAACGAGTCGTACAACGAGTGATAGACGCCGCTCGGTCCTCCGAACCCGATGTCGCCCGCCGGGATGCCGAGGTGATGATAGAACCCCGCAAAATCCGACCCGCCGCCGATGTTGCCGATCGTGAGCGCCGCCGTGTCGCCCTTGTTGCGCTTGAGCCAGACGTCGTAGATCGACCCGGGGCCGTTGGGATCGGGCACCACGAGCGTCGCCTCACGGATCAACCGCTTCATCGAGGGTGAGCCGCCACCGGAGAAGTTCGGGCCCTGGGTATTGTCGTCCTCGTTGATGTAGGCGACGACGTGCGCCCGCAGGCTGTCGGCCATCTCTTCCACCCACTCCGTCGACCCGATCAGTCCCCACTCCTCCGCGTCCCAGGTGGCGAAGACGATGGTGCGCGCCGGCCGCTGTCCCTCTTTGGCCAGCTGGGCGAAGGCGCGCGCCGCTTCGAGCACCGTCACCGTGCCGCTGATGTTGTCGGCAGCGCCGGGGCTCCAGGCGTCGCGGTGGCCACCCACGACGACCCACTCATCGGGATAGATGGCGCCGCGGATGATGCCGAAGGTGTCCCAGATCGTGTGGAAGCCGCGTCGGCCCTGCTCGCGCCGTACCAGCAGCCGGGCCTCGACGGGGCCGGGTCCGATGTGGTAATGGAAGGGGAGACCTCCCTGCCAGCCGTTCGGACCGCTCGGGCCTTTGAGCGTAGCGAGGAACCGCTGGGCATTGCCGTAGCTCATCGGCAGCACGGGGATGTGGGGGATCGGGAGCGAATCCTCCGGCACCCGGCGCGCGCCGGCGATCGACGCGTAGCCCGGCGTCGTCGGATCCCCGTCCATGTTCATCACGCTGCCGCGCTGGATCCCCCCAGATGGGCGCATCGGGCCGTCGGGATAGACGTCGCCCCGCATGTAGCCGTCGTCCTGGGGATCGGAATAGATGATCAGGCCGACAGCTCCGTGGCGCTGCGCTTCCCGCGCCTTGATGCCGCGGAACGAGCGTCCGTAGCGTGCGATCGCGATCTTGCCCTTCACGCTGATCCCGAGGGAATCGAGCGTCTTGTAGTCTTCGATCAATCCGAAATTGACGAACACCACCGGGGCGGTGACGTCGCCGCTGGCCGTGTAGCCGTTGAACGGCGGGATTTGCGGCCCGGTCGTCACCGGGTCGCTCGCCACACGCGGCTCGGTGAGCACCAGCGGTTGCGGGGCGGCACCGTGACGGGCGACCAGCCACGCCCGCACCGTGTCGACCGTCGGGATGTAGACGTCGTAGGCTTTGACCCACGTCTCGAGTCCCCAGCTCTTCATCTCGGCGAGGACGACGTCACGCGTTGCTGCTTGCGCCGCCGTTCCGGCCATGTGCGGGACTCGACTGAGTGTCCGGGTCAGCTCCCTGGGGCTCGTAGTATCCGGAATGGCGATGAGGCGCGTCTCGACCGCGCGTTCGGCAGCCGTGTCGGGAGCGCCGAAGCCAAGCGGAATTCCTTGTGCTGCCAGAACAACGGGTCCACACACGAGCGCAAGGACGGGGAACACCCGCACGACGACCTCCCGGGGTGAAGGTGAAAATCAACGCCCCGGGAAGTTAACTCGGGCTGCCGTGGTCAGTTGCCGGCCGCGCGTCGTTGACCCTGCGACTGCAGGTAGAGGAGAATGTCTCCAGTTTGCGTCGCGGTCGGCGGTCTCACCCCCATCCGTTCCATGTTGCGCTCCATCCGCGAATACACCGCCGGCCAATCCTGTGGCGAGTGGACGCGCGGATCGGGCACCGCATGACACTGGCTGCAGACGATGGCGAACTCGTCGCGTCCCTTGCCTGCTGGGAGCACACTGCCGCTGACCTTGAGCGAATTGGCCAACAGGTAGGTGAGAATGGTGTAGCGATCCGCGGCGGGGGGGACCTGTACGCCGAGGGACGTGGGCAGCAGCTCCATGCGCAGCCACATCCGCCGGGCCACACTCGGCCAGTCGGTCGCACTATGCATCGTCGGAGTCGGCAACGAATGGCACTGCGAGCAGAACTGAATGACGAGTTGCGCGCCACGCGATTGCGGATCCGGCAAGTCCCCTGCGGCCACTCCTGACGGAGGCAGCGCCACCTTCGCCGCGGCGAGGAGCAGCTGGTCTGCGCGGCTGAGGGCAGGAGCTGTTTGTGTCGCGGTCGACTGGGGGGGTTGCGACGCGCGACAGGCCAGAGCGAGCAGCATTGTGGCCACGGCGTACGTAGCGGAGCGCATGAATGAACCTCCGGAGCGGGGAGTGCGGGCCAGCCAAGTCTACCGCTACAGCCGGAGCTGTGAATAGAGATTGAAGCCGGAATGAGAATGCGATCCAGCGTGAAGATTTCTTCACTGTTTCTTTAGTTCCCATTTGCGGGCCATGCGGTATCACTACGCCCCATCCTTTGCAGCGCAGTCGCCTTCCCTTGTGAGGAGGATCCATGTTGCTCGCGATCGGGCTGTCGATGATGCTCGCACACTCGCCGGCGACGGCGAGTGTCCTGGCGGAGCGGGTGCGGACGTATGAAGCGGCGTACGGACTGTCGTCCCACGAGATGACGCCCAGCTTCGCCCGCCAAACCGGCCTCGCCTGCAGTGTATGCCACACGCATTATCCCGAGCTGACGGCCACGGGGCGCGCCTTCAAGCTCAACGGCTACGTCTATAGCCGCGCCGACTCGCTGCAGGGGCGCAGTCCCGAAGGGCAGCAGAATCTGCTGCTCAATCTGGTGACGCCGCTCTCGTTCATGGTGCAAACCTCGTATACCGCCACGAAGAAGGCCCAGCCGGGAACGCAGAATGGCGTCGTCTTTTTCCCCGATCAGCTGAGTCTCTTCACCGGCGGGGAAGTGACGCCGCACGTCGGTGGGTTTCTCCAGGTCACCTTCGATCCGCAGAGCGGGTCGCTCGGTTTGGACAACGCCGACTTCCGCTACGCGAACCACGCGACTGCGTTCGGCAAGCACACCACCTACGGCGTGAGCCTGAACAACAATCCGACGGTGCAGGATGTTTGGAACAGCACACCTGCCTGGGGATTCCCCTATGGGTCATCGGCTGCCGCGCCGGCGCCGGCCGCTGCGACGCAGATCGATGGTACGCTGGGCCAGCAGGTGGCGGGCCTCACCGCGTACACTCTCTGGAACGACCACGTCTACCTGGAAGCGGGGGCGTACCGGTCGGCTCCAGTCGGCACCACCCGGCCGCTCGATTCCACCGCCGCCGGCGTGTTGAGCGGCGTGGCGCCGTATTGGCGTGTCGCCTTTCCGAACACGTTCGGGAAGCACTACCTCTCCGTTGGCACCTACGGTATGTCCCTGAAGGCGTTCCCCGCTGGAGTCAGCGGGCCGGCCAATAAGTTCACCGACATCGCGTTTGACCTCAGCTACCTGCTGCCGCTCGGGCCGAACAGCTTCACGACCGATGCGACGTGGATCCACGAAACGCAGCATTGGGATGCTGGGGGAACGGCCAATCCCAAGAATACGCTCAACACCTTCCGCTTTGACGCGATGTACCATATCGGTCACCAGTACGCGTTTACGATCGCTCCATTCGTGACCACAGGGACGACCGACACCCTGCTGTATGCTCCGGCTGAGCTGACCGGGAGCCGTGTGGGGAGTCCCAATTTCTCGGGGGTGATCGGCGAGGTCGACGTGATGCCGTGGCAGAACCTGCGGATGCAGTTCCAATACACCTATTACGGCAAGTTTAACGGCAGCCGGACGAACTATGACGGCTCCGGGCGTAACGCTTCGGACAATAACACGGTCTACGTATTGTTCTGGCTGCTCTTCTAGCAGGAGGGTCGTGGAGGCTGGTGCGGGATTCGCTCCCAGCCTCCACCGTCCTCCGCCCACATTTCTCCGAGGCAATTACATGAAGCGTGCTCTGGTCTTCGCCGTCCTCGTTGCCGGTCCCGTGGCTGCTCAAGCCCCGAAGATCGACCCCACCTGGCTCAAGGTCGACAGCGGGCCGCGGGTCGAATTCTCGCTGACGGCTGGACTGACGCCAGCCAACGGCGGCATGAACTTCAACGGCGCGAGCGGTGGTGGGCTGACGCTTACCGTCCCGGCCCACTGGACCGTGATTCTGCATTTCCGTAACGGCGATCAGGTGCTGCCGCACTCCGCCATGGTGATCGCGGCGGTGACGCCGGTGCCCGTGAGCGGAGCGAAGCCGGCGATGGTGCACGCGGTGACGCGCCAGGCGGAGCAGGGGCTGCCGGCCGATGCGCACGAGGACGTGCAGTTCGTGGCCGACCGGGCAGGCTCGTACCTGTTGTACTGCGCGGTCCCGGGGCACGGCGCCGCGGGGATGTGGATCCGGCTGGAGGTCTCGGATACGGCGCGCCAACCCGAGCTGGCGGCGACCCCGGCCAAGGCTCCCTAGATTACGGCCGTGCTCCGCGTCGCACTGCTGGGCGTTCTCGTTGCCGCCGCCCTCGGCTGCCGGGCGAAGGGCCCGGCGCCGGGCGCGATCGCGTTCCAGATCTCCGCGCGCCACTCACCGGAGGCAGCGGCGGCGGGCGCGCGCGCCCCGCTCGTGTACTCCGACAGTTTTGTGGCGCAGGGACGCGACACGATCTTCCTGCGCCGCGTCCAGCTCGTCCTGGCCGAGATGGCGATTGCGCCGTCGGTCTCCAACGAGTGTGAGGAAGAGGAAGGGGAGGACAATCCTCCCTGCGTCGAGTTCCAGGATGACCCGATGGTGCTCGAGGTCCCGCTCGGGCGGGGACCGGTATTCCACAGCGCCCGCCGCGCTCCGGCCACCGACTACAATCTGTTCCAGCTGATCGTGCACAAGACCGACCCGGGTCAGGACACCGCGTTGCTGCGCGCCAATCCCGATCTCGCGGGCGCCTCGGTGCGCGTCCAGGGGGTGCTCAGTCGAGGCGGGAGCCGCCACGACTTCACGTTCACCTCGGCGTTCAACGAGCAGGAGGAGATCGCGCTCGAGCCGGCGATGGTCGTCCTGGCGCATGACACGCTGCGCGTCACACTCAACGTCGATGTGGGCTCCTGGTTCACGAGCGGCGACCGCCGGTCGTTGCTCGACCCCGCCACGGCGGCGCCGGGGGCTGCGAACGAGCACACCGTCAAGGACAACATCCGGACGTCATTGAAGGTCTTCTAGAAACGAGCCCTGCCTCGGTTTGATCCACGCCGCTGATCCGTTTCGATCCACCACGGGTTGTGTGATCCACCACACGAAGTCCAACTGATTCGGCTGAAAGCAGTTGCGTCGCGGTGCGACAGCGCCCCGGAGGCACGGCGCGTGCGAATCCACGCCGCCGGTTCAACACCCTATTCCACTCGTACCGGAGACTGTCATGGTTCGCGCACGGTTGTATTCCATCCTTCGCCTCGTTCCGGCGGCCGCGCTCACTTGGCTGGCCGCGTGTTCGAACGGCAGCGGCGGCGCTGGCTCACTGTCACTTTCCCTGTCGGCGCGCTCGGCGCCGGTCGCTTCCGTGGCGTCGACGGGCAGCGGGCCCGCGCCGGCCGTGGTCGCCGCGGGGGACAGCACGGTCATCGCGCTCGGCAACGACACCCTCATCCTGCGCAGCGTGGCAGCCGTGCTCGAGCAGGTCGAGCTGAAGCGCCTCGAGTCCGCCAGCTGCGACAGCATTCCCACGAACGGCGACTGCGAGGAGTTCGAATCCGGTCCCGTGCTCGCGACGTTCCCGCTCGGGTCCACGAATTCGGTCGCGGCGGTGACGGTGAACGCGCCGGCGGGGCAGTACGACAAGCTCGAGTTCCAGATCCACAAGACCGACAGCACCTCGAGCAAAGATGCGGCGTTCATCGCGGCCAACCCGGATTTCAAGGACATCTCGATCCGCGTCACCGGCACGTTCAGTCACGCCGGGAGCCGCAGTGACTTCGTGTTCACCTCGGGCCTCGACGCCTCCGAGGAGCTGGGCTTCAATCCGCCGCTCACGGTGGTCGACGGGACCCCGGCGAATCTCACGATCCGGCTCGACGTCTCGACCTGGTTCGTGAATAGTGGAGCGTTGATCGATCCGGCGTCCGCCAACGTGGGTGGGCCGAACGAAGGCATCGTGCAGAACAACATCAAGAATTCCGTCGACGCCTTCGAAGACGACAACCGCGATGGTCGCGACGACCAGCACGAGGGCAGCTGAGCCGGAGTCGTTCACCGGCCGCGAGGGCCGTGGTCCGCTGACTCCCGGGGCCCGGCCCATCGCTGCCCTGCCACGCGCCAGGTGAATCATTTCGGTGCAAAGCACGCCGCGACCGCACTTCCTGGTCACGCTACAACCGGCTGGATCACAGCGACTTACGAGATTTGCACGAGCCCAGCAGCCCGAGGCATGGCATCTGCCCTCGCTCAGCCGGTGTGTGTAGCACAACTGCTGTTTTGCGAACCCAAGAGGAGCCCAAAATGAAACGTGCGATGTTACTACTCGCCGTACCGGTCGCGCTGGCGGCTTGCCACGCGGACGGCGGCGGACCGGCGGGGATGGGGCGGGTCAATCTCGCCGTCTCCGGTCGCCGCTCGATGTTCGCCTCCACGAACGCGTCCGTCGTACAGGCGGGTAACTCGACGATCATCGCGGCGGATTCCGACACCGTAATCGTGAACAGCGTCGACCTCGTGGTGCGCCGGATCGAGCTGAAGCCGGTCGAAACCGCTGCCTGCGATAGCGTGGGCGACGGTGGTGAGCATTCCGACTCCGCGGGTGAGCATTCTGATTCCGCCGGAGAAGACGGGATGGCCGAGCGTGACAGTCAGGGGTGCGAGGAGATCAAGGCGGGACCGGTCCTCGTCTCGCTGCCGCTCGGCGACTCGGCTGTAATGGCACTCGTCAGCGTGACCGCGCCGGCGGGCCAGTACGACAAGCTCGAGTTCAAGATCCACGCACCCAGATTGCCGGAGGATTCGGCGTTCCTTGCCGCCAACTCCGGATTCGACAGCATCTCGATCAAAGTGACGGGGACGTTCAGCCACGCGGGGACTCGGACCGATTTCACCTTTACCTCTGCGTTGGAGGCGGAGCAGGAGGTGGAGATCAGCCCGCCGCTAGTCGTCGACGCGTCGGGCACCGCAAACGTGACACTGCGATTCGACATCTCCGGCTGGTTCGCCGGCCCTGGCGGCGTCGGGGTCGCCGATCCGACGAACGCGGCGAACAGTGGACTGATCAACGAGAACATCCACCGCTCGATCAATGCCTTTGAAGACGACAACCACGATGGGCACGACGACCACAGCAGTGAAGGTGGCGGAGGCGAAGGCGACGGCTGAGGCAGGGTTGTCACGGTCGGCCGGGGAGGTCAGATTACCTCCCCGGCATGACCACAATCTGGATCGACGGAACGTACTACGATCGCGACACGGCCAAGGTCAGCGTGTTCGACCACGGCCTGCTGTATGGTGACGGCGTTTT
>DASSIL010000261.1:0-16527 GCA_035691925.1 Gemmatimonadales bacterium | reverse complement strand
CACAACCCGTTGTAGACCCACGACACGAATCGCTTGTCGTAGTGGCCCTGCTTCGTTCCGGTGACGATGTCCGCCTCCCCGGCGAGCACCGGCGTCACGATGCCGGGAATGTCGGCGGGGAGGTATTGCAGGTCGGCCGGCCAGAATACGAGCACTCGTCCGGCCGCGGCGTCCGCCCCGCTCTTCAAGGCGTCAGCGATACCGCGCTGCGAGCGGTGCGTCACGACGCGCAGAAACGGATGCTGTGCCGCCAGGCGTTGCAGCACCGCGGCGGTATCGTCGCGGCTGCCATCGTCGATGACCACGAGCTCGCCGGTGAACGGCTGCGGCAACAGCGCCTCGCGCACCTGCCGCACCAGCTCCGGCAGATTCTGCGCTTCGTCCTTGGCCGGCACCAGGATGCTCACGTCCGGCCGCCCGCCGCCGTTCCCCGTCGCGAGACTCACAGGCGGCGCCGCATCCGCGCGGGGAGGATGTTCAGCTGGTCGCGATACTTGGCGACGGTGCGGCGCGCGATCCTCACGCCGCGGGTGCCGAACATCTCCACGATCTGCTGGTCGGTGAGCGGGTTCTTGGGCTGTTCCTCGGAGACCATCTTCTGGATCTGCGCCTTGATGGAACGGGCGCTCGCGTCCTCGCCGCTGCTCGTCTGCAGCCCGCTCGAGAAGAAGAACTTGAGCGGCAGGAGCCCGCGCGGCGTCTGGACGTACTTCTCGTTGGTGACCCGGCTGACGGTGCTCTCGTGCATGTTGATGACGTCCGCCACTTCGCGCAGCGTGAGCGGGCGCAGGTACTCCACCCCCTTCTCGAAGAACTCGCGCTGCCGGTCGACGATGAAATTCATGACCTTGAGCATCGTCTGGCGCCGCTGCTCGATCGCCTGAATCATCCAGTGCGCGCTGTTGAGCCGCTGGTTGATGAACTCCTTGTTCTCGCCCTGGAATTTCTTGCGGTCGCGCGCGATGTCCTGATAGGTCTTGGAGATCCGCAGCCGCGGCAGGCCGCCGTCGTTGAGCGTCACATGGTACTGATCGCCGATCTTCTCGACGGTGAGGTCGGGGGTGATGTAGGTGTCGTTGGCCGCGGAGTACTGCAACCCGGGCTTGGGATCGAGCTTGGCGAGCACGTCCGCCACCTTCTGCACTTCGGACGGGTCGATCGCGAAGCGCTTGCCGAGATCGCTCCAGCGGTGGTTCTTGAGGTCCTCCCACGCCTCTTTCACGAGGCGATAGGCCAGCGTATCGGTCTGCTGTTTGTCCTCGAGCTGCAGCAGGATGCACTCACGCAGGTCGCGGGCGCAGACGCCAGGCGGGTCGAGCGACTGCATGGTGCGCAGCATCGCCTCGGCCTCGGCCATGGTGTAGCGCTGGACCGGTATATCCTCTTCCTGCTGCTCCGCGTACTCCTCCAGCAGCTTGTTGGCGCCGGTGACGATTTCCTCGAGCGGAGCGCCGAGATAACCGTCTTCGGCGATGTTGCCGAGGAACTCCTCGGCAAGCAACCGCTGGCGCGGCGTGAGGTCCAGCATCTGGACCTGTTCCTTCAGATGGTCGGACAGATCGCGCGCCTCGACCGACACCGGCTCGGTGTATTCCCGCGCCTCGCTCATGTCGCGTGGCGCCGACATGGCTTCGGCGCCGTCGTCGAGCAGGATGCCCTCCCAATCGGGCTCGTCGTCGTTCTTCTTCTCCTGCTCGATCTGCTCCTTCTCGCCGGCGGTCGTCTGCGGCGCTTCCGGCTCTTCCTCCGTCTCGACCAGCTCGAGGAACGGATTTCCCAACAGCTCCTGTTTCAGGTGCTGCTGCAGGTCGAGCAACGGCATGTAGAGGAGATCCATCGCCTGGAACAGGCGTGGATTGATGCGCAGATCCTGGCGCAGACCCTGATGCTGCGAGAGCCCTGGTTTCACGCAGGCTGTCCCAGCCGGGCGCGCAGCCGGGCGGTGAGCGTGGGCCCGAGATACCGGTCCGCGACGCGGTCGTCGAACACCAGCTCCTGCACGGTTCCCGACACCTGGACGCGGCCCTCGAACATGATGTAGGCGCGGTCGACGATGTCGAGCGTTTGCTCGACGTTGTGATCGGTGATCAGGACGCCGATGCCGCGCTGGCGCAGCCCAGCCACGATCGTTTGGATGTCGTGTACCGCGATCGGGTCGACGCCGGCGAACGGCTCGTCCAGGAGCAGGAACTTGGGCTCGGTTACGAGGGCCCGGGTGATTTCCAGGCGGCGGCGCTCGCCGCCCGACAGCTGGTACGCCTTCTGGCGCCGCAGGTGCTTCACCCCCAGCTCGTCGAGTAGCCGCTCGAGCCGCGCGCTGCGCTCGGCGGCATTCAACGGGAGCGTCTCCAGAATCGCGGCGACGTTTTCCTCGACGGTCAGGCGCCGGAACACGGATGGCTCCTGGGCGAGGTAGCCGAGCCCGGCGCGCGCCCGGATGTACATCGGCTCACTCGTCATGTCCTTGTTGTCGAGCCGAATCGTGCCGTGGTCGGGGCGGATCAGCCCCGTGAATATGTAGAAGGTCGTCGTCTTCCCGGCTCCGTTCGGGCCCAGCAGACCCACGATCTCCCCCTGCCGCAGGGAGATGCTCACGTCATCGACGACCCGCCGCCCCTTGTACGCTTTCACGAGCCCTTCGCTCTCGATCCGGCTGCCCCCGGAGACGGTCGTCGGCGGGGTGGCGCGCGTTTCGGCGCGTTCCAGGGTCTGCGCCGCTGCGGTGAGCAGCTGCTCGACCACCGCCTCGCGCTCCGGTGCGACGGCGGCCCACACGTCGGGGGCGAGGGCGATGATGGCGTCGTCCCGCCATTCGGTCGGCAGCTCGATGAGATGCGCCAGCACGAGGCGCGGCAGCACCGACTCGCGCAGATTTTCGCGGGCGAGATCGACCGAGAGATTCCCCGACTCCGACATCGCGCTCGAGCCGCCCCGGACCTGAGAGCGCACCCACAGGAACTCCTCGCGATACGTGACGGCGAGGGCCCCGAACTGTGCCTGGCCGCGGTCGTCGGCGATCTGCACCAGCGCGGCAGCGGCGAGCGGCAGCGATGAGTCGCGCGCGGCGGCCAGCGCGATGAGACGGGGGTCGTTCACGTCGAGTCCTTTTTGACGGCGGTCGAATCGCGCGCCGTGGAGTCCTTGGCGGGCGGCTTTGGCTCGAGGTTCACGCCGTCGGCGCGGCCGCCGACCGTAATGCTGTCCACCCGCGCCTGGCGCAGCCGGATGTCAATGCTCTTGCCGCGGGAATAGTTGATCGACGGTCCGGTGGTATCGTGCGACGCCTGGTGTGTCAGCGAGCGCGCCGCGCCGAGCGCCACGATGTGCCGGATCCGCGTGCGCGCGATACCGGTGGAATCCTTCTCCTGCCCCCAATGGGCGGTCAGCGTGTCCCCGGCGATACAGTCCATCTCGGGGTGTACGCAGCGCACCAGGCAGTCGGTGTTGTCACCGGTGCAGTCCTGTTTGATCGACGCCACGGTCGAATCGTGCTTCGACGCCGAGAAGGCGCGGCCGTAGCCGCGGCCCTCGGTGAGGACCTGGTCGGGGACGTCGAGGGCGAGCGAATCGGCCCGGATGTCCTGCAGCGCGGAAATCGCATGGGGCCGGTCCTTTTTTCCCCAGGCGAAGGCTTGCTGCAGCTTGCGCCGCTCGACCGCCAGGTTGATCGTGTCCGCCGTCAGCACCCAGTCGGTGCTGGTGGCCTTGCCGGTGCCAAGGGCTTTGACGGTGCGGACCTCGCGCGCCTGCAGCACCAGCTCGATGCGCGTGCCGGTCAGGGTGTAGCCCTGGGCGCCTTTGCCCTGCACGCGCGGCGTCCCGATCAATACGCCGAGCCCGGTCGTCTGATCGAGCAGCATCGAATCGGCCTGCGCGGCAAAGTCCGAGCGGTCGATCGTCGACTTCCCCCCCGCCCACATGCGGTCGTTGCCCTTGAAGCGCACCCGATCCGCGACGATCACGTAGGGCTCGGTCGTGTCGCTCGCCCCCGCCCCGCGGTAATCGATGTGGGGGCGCTGGGTGGCGTACATCTCGATGGTGTCGCGGATCCCCGGTGCGGCGCGCCAATAGGTGAGATTGGGCCCGCGCAGCACCGAGCCGTTGTTGCGGTTCACCGCCACCACGTTGTTGTGCGCTTCGAGCCGCTCGTTGGTGACGAAGTAGGACACGAAGTTGGCGTCGAGCGTGATGGTGGTGTCGCGGATGTGCACGTGCCCCACGAGATCCGACCGGCCCACCGCCGGGTAATGCGCGATGCTGTCGGTCGTGAGCCTGGTATTGGTGCCCTGGCAGTGTGCCAGAACGCCGCCGCCGGCGTGGTAGCTCTTCTGGTTCGGACCTACCGGAACCTCGCGGTAGACGTGCCCGATCGAATCGATCTCCACGATGCACGGACGCCCGCGCGACGTGTCGGCCGGTTGCTGCTGCACGAGGAGCAGCGCGAGCGTCGCCATCATTGGTTCGGCAGGACGACGCCCCCGCCGGTGCCCTTGGGTCGCAGCGCGGTGACGTTCCGGAACTCGGGATCCGAGGTGAACCCCTGTCCCACGACGTGGCGTCCCGGTCCGTCGAAGATGAACGGCTGGTCGGACGAGACCTGGTTGATCGCCTGCTTGTAGCGCATCACTTCGCTGCGCAGCGTGCGGCCGTCCCCCGCCCCCACGACCACGCAGTTCCCCCTGCCCTCCATGTCGCCCGTGGCCCAGTGATAGGTGCCGTCGTTGGCCGACATCGTGGAGGTCTCCGTGCCGTTCGTGTCATAGAACGTGACGTGGACGTTGTGCATTTCGACGGACTGCGTGCTCTGGTAGAAGAAGGCCGTATCGGCTTTCACCCGCGCCCGCACCACGCCGTCGTTCGTGACGTAGTGCGTCATGTCGATCAGCACCTGATCCGCGGTGTCGGCGGCGGTGATGGTCGCGGTGGGTTTGGCGCCGTTCGAACAGGCGAACTGCGTCAAGGCACATGCGTCGAGAAAGAACGTCAAGAGAAGGCGTCGAGTGAGACCGTACGCCTTGTACGCTTTCACTTGCCGTTCTCGCTTGACGGCTTCTCTTGACGTCTTCCGCATTACACCGCCCCTGCCTTCATGAGGTCATGCAGGTGAACCATCCCGATTACTCTCGCACCGCCATCCGGAACCGGCATGGCCATGATCCCGTGGCGCTCCATCAGGCTCACCGCCGCCTGCGCGTGCGTGTCGGCGGTCGTGGTCTTGGGCGCCCGTGTCATCACGTCCGAGACCGGGAGGTCGAGAAACCGGTCGGTGCGCTCCATCAGGCGGGTGAGGTCCCCGGCGGTGACCACGCCGAGGAGACCCCCTGCCGCATCCACCACCGCGACGGTACCGCGTTTGCGCGCCAGGAGCACCACGCATTCCCGCATCGGACGGTCGGGCGCCAAGGCCGGCACGTCCGACTTCACCATGACATCGGCGACCCGCAGCAGCAATCGCCGGCCCAGCGTGCCACCCGGATGCAGGGCCGCGAACTCCTCGCGCCGGAACCCCTTGACCTCGAGCAGCGCCACCGCAAGCGCATCGCCGAGCGCGAGGGCCACCGTCGTCGACGTCGTCGGCGCCAGCGTCTCCTCGCACGCCTCCTCGGCGCGCCCCGCGTCGAGTACCACGTCCGCCGCCCGCCCCAGGGCGGACTCGGGGGCGCCGGTAATCGCGATGATCGGGACCCCGAGACGCTCCAGCTGCTGCACCAGGCCGAACAGGTCGTCCGATTCTCCGCTCTTCGAGAGGAGAATCGCCACGTCGCCACGTCCCACGATGCCGAGGTCTCCGTGCAGCGAATCGACCGGGTGCAGGAACGTCGCCGGGGTCCCGGTCGAGGTGAAGGTCGCCGCGATCTTGCGCGCGATCAGCCCCGACTTCCCGACCCCGGAGACGATCAGGCGACCCGTGGCTCCGCCCAGGAGCTCGACGGCCCGCGCGAACGGGCTCCCCAGCTCCCGGGCGACGCTCTGGATCGCGTCCGCCTCGAGGCGCAGCACGCGCCTGCCCCGTTCAGCGAGCGCGTTGTGATCCATGAGCAACCTCGCCGCGCTGCACGAAGTACTGCGTGACCGAGCTGTGCCACTCGTCCCGGGACTTGAGGAGCAGCTCTGCCACCTCCCGCACTGCCCCCTGGCCTCCCCCGCGGGTCGTGACGACCTGCGCCGCGGCCAGGATCTCCGGCACGGCGTTCGCCACCGCAATCGGCAGGGCCACACGGCGCAGCACCGGGAGGTCGGCGAGGTCGTCGCCTACGAACGCGCTCTCATCCCAGCCGACGCCGCGCCGTGCGAGCAGTGCCTCGAACGCCGGCAGCTTCCTGTCGTCCTGAACGACCTCGTCCACCTTGAGCTCGCGCGCACGGATCTCGGTGGCTTCGGAACGGCGGCCGCTGGCGAGGACCACCGTGAGTCCCGCCTCCCGCAGCAGGTGCAGGCCGATGCCATCCTGGATGTGAAAGCGCTTGAGCTCCACCGGGTGATCGCCGACCATGCCGAGGTAGATCCCGTTGTCGGTGAGCACGCCGTCGACGTCGAAGCCGACGAGCCGCAGCCGTCGAGCCAAAGCCCGGTCAAGCACGGGCCATTGCCTCGCGCGCCCGCTGCCACACCTCGAGTGCGACCGTGATGATCCCCGGCAGCTCGTCCAGCGGCAGCATGTTGGGGCCGTCGCTCGGCGCGTGATCGGGGTCGGGGTGCGTCTCGAGGAAGAAACCGTCCGCGCCGGCCGCCGCAGCGGCGTACAGGAGCGGGGGGATGAACTGGCGCAGCCCACCGCTCGACCCGTCGGCGCCCTGCCCCGGCTGCTGCACCGAATGCGTTGCGTCGAACACGACCGCCGTGCCGCACGCCGCGCGCAGCCGGGCGAAGTTGCGCATGTCGACGACGAGATCGCCGTAGCCGAAGAAGGTGCCGCGCTCGGTCACCGCCACGTCGCTCGCGCCGCCGCCGCGCACCTTCTCCACCGCCCCGGCCATCTGCTCGGGGGACAACCATTGGCCCTTTTTGACGTTGACGGCGCGCCCCGACTTGCCTGCGGCGATGAGGAGATCGGTCTGGCGGCAGAGGAACGCCGGGATCTGCAGCACGTCGGCAACCTCGGCCGCGGCGGCCACCTGGGCGACCTCGTGCACGTCGGTCAGCAGTGGCAGGCCGGTCGCTCGACGCACGCGCTCGAGCGCCGGCAGCCCGGCATCGAGCCCCGGTCCGCGGGCGGCCGAGGCGCGCGAGCGGTTGGCCTTGTCGAACGACGCCTTGTAGATGACGTGCAGGCCGAATCGCGCCCCCAGCGTGACGAGCGCCTCGGCGACCTGGAGGTTCAGGTCGTCGGATTCGATCACACAGGGCCCCGCGATCAAGAAGGGGGCGGTACCGTCGCCGAACTGGGGCATCGTCAGCCCGTAGCGCGTGCCAGCGGCGCTTTCACGAACGCGCCCGGTTCGACGGGGTGGGTGTCGTGGTGCGCCAGCGCCGCGCCGATGAATCCCGCGAACAGCGGATGGGGGTGCATCGGCCGCGACTTCAACTCCGGGTGGAATTGGCAGCCGATGTACCACGGGTGATCGGGGAGCTCGATCATTTCCACGAGCGCGCCGTCGGGGGACAACCCCGAGCAGCGCAGCCCGTACTCCGCCAGGACGTCGCGGTAGGCGTTGGAGACCTCGTAGCGGTGGCGATGGCGCTCGCTCACCTCGGTGGCGTTGTAGACCTGAGCCACGCGCGAGCCGGGGCGCAGGCGGCAGGGGTAGGCGCCGAGTCGCATCGTGCCGCCCATCTCCTGAATGCCCTGCTGGGTCGACATCAGGGAGATGACGGGGTTGGCGCACTCCGGAGCGAATTCGCTCGAATTCGTGTCGGGGATCCGGCACACGTTGCGCGCGAACTCGATGATCGCGACCTGCAGCCCGAGGCAGATCCCGAAGAACGGCATGCGGTGCTCGCGAGCCCAGCGGATCGCCTCGACCATGCCCTCCACGCCGCGGACCCCGAACCCGCCGGGCACGAGCAGGGCGTCGAACGGCGCGAGCAGCTCGCCCGCCGTTTCCTGGTCGGTGAAGCGGTCCGACGCGATCCACCGCACGTCCACCCCCGTCTGGTGCGCGATGCCGCCGTGGATCAGCGCTTCGTTGATGCTCTTATAGCTGTCGGCGAGCTCGGTGTACTTCCCCACCACCGCGATGCGCACGCGCTGCTCGGGATGGAGGATCTTGTCCACCATCGCGCCCCAGGCGCGCAGATCGGGCTCCTTCGTGTCGAGATGGAGCCGCGTGCACACCTCCTTGTCGAGTCCCTGCTCGTGCAGCCGCAGCGGGATCTCGTAGATGGTGCTCACGTCGGGGCTCTCGACCACGCAGCCGAAGTCGACGTTGCAGAACTGGGCGATCTTGCGCTTCAGCTCTTCAGACAGGGGCCGCTCGGTGCGGCAGATCAGGATGTCGGGTTGGATTCCGATCTGCATCAGCTCGCGCACCGAGTGCTGGGTCGGCTTGGTCTTGAGCTCTGCGGTGGCGGCGATGTAGGGGACGAGGGTGAGGTGGATGAACAGCGTATTCTCGCGTCCCACATCCTGGCGGAACTGTCGGATCGACTCGAGGAAGGGCAGCGACTCGATGTCGCCGACGGTGCCGCCGATCTCGGTGATGACCACGTCGTGATCGGGAGCGAGCCGGCGGATCGCCGACTTGATCTCGTCGGTGATGTGCGGGATCACCTGCACCGTCGACCCGAGGTACTCGCCGCGGCGTTCCTTGGTGATGACCGAGAGGTAGACGCGGCCCGTCGTGACGTTGTTCACCTGGGAGAGCGAGCGGTCGATGAAGCGCTCGTAGTGGCCCAGATCGAGGTCCGTCTCGGCGCCGTCATCGGTGACGTACACCTCGCCGTGCTGGAACGGCGACATCGTTCCGGGATCGACGTTGATGTAGGGATCGAATTTCTGGATCGTCACCTTGAGTCCGCGCTCGGCGAGCAGCCGACCCAGGGAGGCCGCGGCGATTCCCTTGCCGAGGGAGCTCACCACGCCGCCGGTCACGAACACGTACTTCGTCGAGCTCACGAACTCACCTCCCTCTGGTGTTTGGCCAGCGCCTGCTCGGCCCATTCCAGGTCGTCGGCGGTATCCACGCCGGGTGCGGGGGGTTCATCGAAACGCGCCACGCCGATCGGAATCCCGTGCAGCAGCGGCCGCAGCTGCTCCAGCCGCTCCCAGCGCTCCTCCGGAACGGCGGGGAGCCGCACCCAACGCGCGAGCGCCTCACGCGTGTAGCCGTAGACGCCCACGTGCTGGTGGTAGCGCACGGCACCGTGCCCGTCGCGATCGAAGGGGATCGGCGCGCGGGAGAAGTACACCGCCCGGCCGTCGGGTCCCACGACGACCTTGACGCGGTTCGGATCCCCGGCCAGTTCGGGGTCGAGGACGCCGGCGGCGGTGCCGATCGGGTCACCCAGACGGAGCCGTTCCAGCGTGCCGTGCACCGCGGCCGCCGCGACCAGCGGCTCGTCGCCCTGCACGTTGAGCAGCAGGTCGTAATCGGCATAGTCCCGCCGCGCGGCGACCTCGGCGATGCGCTCGGTTCCCGACTCGTGGGTGGTGGCGGTGAGGACCGCTTCGAAGCCGGCCTTCCGCACGACGGCGGCGATCTCCTGGGCGTCGGTGGCGACGACAATGCGGTCGCAGGCGCCGAAAGCGCTGAGACGGCGGACGACTCGGAGGACGAGGGGTTCTCCGGCGAGGAGCCGGAGCGGCTTGCGCGGCAGTCGGCTGGAGCCCAGCCGAGCAGGAATCACGCCAAGGACGGGCACGGGCCAAGATACAAAATCTGTGCCGCGGGAACAAGTGATTCACGTTACAGGCAGTTGCGTCGCTCGCTGCGGGCACGATCTTCTAGTGAAAATCCGCCATTTACGATGACGATCGCGTCCGCGCTGACGACGCTCGAGTCGCTGCTGCAACGGCTCGTCGGGTCATCTTCGGGATCCACCTACACCCTCTCCCGTTGGGTCTTCCTGCGCGCCCTGGGCGTGATTTTCCTGATCGCCTTCGTATCGCTGTGGGTCCAGATCAAGGGGCTGATCGGCAGTCAGGGGATCCTCCCCGCGCGCGAGCTGCTCGCCGCGGCTCAAGCCCAGCTCGGCGGCGAGCGCTACCGCATCCTCCCCACCGTATTCTGGCTCGGTGCGGGCGACACCGCCCTGCAGGCGGCTTGCGCGCTCGGCGCGGCGTGCGCCGTGCTGCTCATCGCCGACGTCGCTCCCGGTCCGATGCTGGTGCTGCTCTGGCTTCTGTATCTCTCGCTCACCGTCGTGGGACGGGACTTTCTGTCGTTTCAATGGGACGTGCTGCTGCTCGAGATGGCGGTGCTCGCGCTGTTCCTTGCGCCGTGGCGGCTCCTCCCTGGCCGGTCGGAGGCGGCGGTTCCCGCGCTCGGCCTCTTGCTCCTGTGGTGGCTCGTGTTCCGCCTCACCTTCGCGTCCGGCGTGGTGAAGCTCACCTGGGGCGATCCGGCGTGGCATAACCTCACGGCGCTCGATTACCACTACTGGACGCAGCCGCTGCCGACATGGACGGCGTGGTACATGAGCCACCTCCCCGAGTGGTTCAAGCGCGCGTCGGTCGTGGCGACGTACGTGCTCGAAATCGGCTTCCCGCTGCTGCTCTTCGGGCCGCGCACGCTGCGACTCATCGGGTGTGCGGGGATCGTGCTCATGCAGGTGATGATCTTCACAACCGGCAATTACAACTTCTTCAATCTGCTGACACTGGCGCTCGCGGGGCTCTTGTTGGACGACCGCGCCTGGTCGCGCATCCTGCCGCAGGCGCTGGTGCGCTGGGTGGCGGGACCGGGCCCGGTTGCCCTCGAGGCGCGCGGCCTGGGGCTCGTGGGAACGGTCCTCGCTCTCGTGCTCTTCGTGCTGGCCACGGTGCGGTTCGCTCAAACGTTGACGCCACGGGGCGGCGCGTTCGGTCCGTTGTCGTGGCTCGACTCATTTCGCAGCGTCAACGGGTACGGCCTGTTTCGCGTGATGACCACCACGCGGCGCGAGATCGTGGTGCAAGGGAGCGACGACGGCGCGACGTGGCGCAGCTACGAGTTTCGCGACAAGCCGGGGGACCCGCTGCGCCGGCCGGGTTTCGTCGAGCCGCACCAGCCGCGACTCGACTGGCAGATGTGGTTCGCGTCGCTGGCACCGTACGAGGTGACGCCCTGGTTCCAGGACTTTCTCACGAGGTTGTTGCAGGGATCACCGCCGGTGCTCGGGTTGTTACGGACGAATCCGTTCCCCGACCATGCGCCGAGATACATTCGGGCGGTGCTCTACGACTACCGCTTCACGACGACGGCCGAGCGCCGTGCGACGGGAGCGTGGTGGACGAGAACCTACGTCGGAGAGTACAGCCCGGTGCTGTCTCTTCCTCCCAACCAAATGCGTGAGCGGTGAGAAGTGAGAGGTGAAAGGTGTATTTGCCTCTCACTTCTCACCGCTCACCCTCTCACGCCGTTGAATTGTCTCACGCTTCTGCATGCGCCACCCTCAGAAAATTCTCCAGCAGTGTCTTTCCGTGCTCCGTCCCAATCGACTCGGGGTGGAACTGCACCCCGTACAGCGGGAACTGGCGGTGCTTCATCGCCATGATCTCGCCGCCCTTGCCACGGTCTCCCGACCATGCGGTGACGATGAGGTCGTGCGGCAGCCCCGCCCACTCGACGATGAGGGAGTGGTAGCGCATCGCGGTGAACGGCGACGGAATGCCGTCGAACAGCTCGTCCTCGAGGTGCTCGACGGGACACGTCTTGCCGTGCATCAGCCGGTCGGCGCGCACCACCCGTGCCCCGAATGCCTCGCCGATCGCCTGGTGGCCGAGGCAGACGCCCAGCACCGGGATGCGACCGGCCAATGCCTTGACCAGGGGTACGAGGATGCCCGCGTTGCCGGGAACCCCCGGTCCGGGGGAGAGCACCGCGGCATCGGGCTTGAGCGCCAGCGCGTCCGCAACCGACAGGGCGTCGTTGCGGTAGACGACCGGCTGCTCCCCCAGCTCGCCCAGATACTGCACCAGGTTGTAGGTGAAGGAGTCGTAGTTGTCGAGCACCAGCAGCATGGCGGGAAGCTAACCTGCCATGTCGATGGCTTCGAGGCGGTCCAGTTCGGCGACCAGCTCGGGCCCGAAGTAGTAGGCGATCTCCGATCGGACGCCGCGATACAGCGTGGGCCCGGTGCGCAGGCACACGAGCTCTTCTTCGGCGGCTTCGCGGGCCGGACAGAGCACCCCGCCCTCGAAGGTGAGGGGAAACAGCACGTCGACGATCGACTTCAGCTCGCGATGCTCGATTCCCTGTTCGAGACAGAAAGCGTGGAGCCGGCAGCCGCGCTGCTCACGATTCAGGAACACGCAGGCGCCGTCCGTGACCCGGGTGCGCCACGTCTCCCCGCCCGGGACGTCGGCGTCCGGCTCCACGTCACCGGTGAACCATTGGTCCCGCGGAATGCCGAGGAAGGCTTCCAGGGCATCGGCATGGGCGAGGATGCGGTCGACGTGGTAGCGGTCGACGTCCACGCCGAACTGACAGCACCAGTCGTGGCAGAAGCCGCATTCGAGGCAATGCGTGAAATAGCGCTGCCGGAAGATCGCGCGGTCGACCGAGCGCAGCACGGGAGCGCCGTAGCGCGCGACGAAGGCGCGTGGCAACGCGAGTAGCGGAGCGGACATCAGAGCGACAGGACGTAGTGCCGGAACTCGACGTCCCTCTCGTATCCGAGCGATTCATACAGCGCCTGCGCGGCGGTGTTCGTGTGGGCGGTATCCAGCTCGATCGACGCCGCCCCCTGCGCCCGGGCGAAGGCGTGGGCGGCTTCCATCAAGCGGCGCCCCACGCCCTGGCCCCGCCGGTCGGGGGCGACGAACAGGTCCGACAGGATCCAGATGGGACGACACCGCAGTGACGAGAACAACGGATAGAGCTGTGTGAAGCCGCAGGGGGCAGTCTCGTCCGTGGCGAGAAGGACGACCGATTCCCCGCTGCTGAGGCGGTCGGCCAGAAACCGGCGGGCGAGCGGCGGGTCGGACGGGTGCCCATAGAACCCGCGGTAGTCATCGAACAACGGTGCGATCAGGTCGACATCCGATGGCTCCGCACGGCGAATCGCGATCATGGGGCGAATGTAGCGTGCTGCAACGGTGCGCGTCACGCGGGCTCGGCTGGACAGCCCTCGCCCACGGCGGTTAGCCTCATCCTCAACTCGGAGCGCGGGAGGGTGCAGTATGCGTCGGATGAACCATGCGGCCGCAGGTCTCGTCACCGCGGCCGTCATTGCCACGTTCGTGGCCTGCAGCAGTAGCGACAAGGGGACGGGCCCGATCACCACGGTGGACCTCACGGGCAACTACAGTCTTACTTCATTGACATTTGGTGGCATTCCGACGACGGCGGGCGGAACGATGGTCATGACCAGTTCGACGTTCGCGGATTCCATTCATGTGACCGTACCGATCGATACCGTGATCAAGCTCGCCGGGACGTACGTGGCCAAGAGTAACGATTCGATCTACCTGTCGCCTCCTCAGCCGTTGCCGCAAGTCCCCGGAACGTTCTCGAAGAACACTGCCAATAACACGCTGGCACTCAATCTGTCGTTCTCCGGAACAGCGCTAGCCTCGGTCTGGCAAAAGCAGTAATGCCTGTCGCCGAACGGCGGTCGCCCGGCACGACACTGTTGGTGGCAGCTTTGGTGGCGCCTCATTTCTTGTGTGGCCCAAGTGCCGGGGCGCAAAGACCATCGCTCGGTGCAGCCGTGATCACCGGCACCGTTACCGATCGGCAGGCCGACAGTGGCGTCGACGGGGCAGTCGTCCTGCTCCAGGGCACGCTGCTGCGCGCCCGCACGACCGAGCGTGGGCGGTTCCGTCTGCCGGGCGTGCCGGCGGGTACCTACACGCTCGTCGTCCTGGCGTTGGGCTACGCGAGAGACTCGCTTACCGGCCTAACGGTGTCGGGCAGCGATTCGCTTGACGTGTCGGTCGGGCTCGCCCGGGCCCCCGTCGGACTGACCGACGTTGTCGTCACGGCCAGCCGGACACCCGAGCGGGGCGAAGAATCGGGAGCGAGCGTCAGCGTGCTATCGCAACGTGCGCTCGTGAGGCGCAACGTCACGACCCTCGATCAGGCGCTTGTCTACGAGCCCGGCGTCACCATCAACGCCGGGCAGTTGGACATTCGGGGTTCGACGGGACTCGCCCGCGGCGTCGGCAGCCGCGTTCTGCTGATGCTCGATGGCCACCCGATTCTGAGCGGCGACGGTGGGGAGATCGACTTCGAATCGCTCCCGCTCCTCGATGTAGATCGGGTCGAGGTGATCCGTGGCGCCTATTCGGCGTTATACGGCAGTAATGCCCTCGGCGGCGTCGTCAATGTCCTGACCTCAGCGATCGACAGCGCCTCCGAGACATCGCTGCGCCTCCATTTCGGAGCGTGGCAGCAGCCGGATCGCTACCGGTTCACCGCCGAGCAGCTCGATGAAAAGGGCTTTGGCATCCAACACTCGCAGCAGGTGGGCGATGTCGGGGCTCGCCTGTTCCTCGGGCGCGAAATTTCCGACGGGTACCGCCAGGACGACGCGCACGATGCGTGGCTGTTGCGCGGCAAGCTGATGTCGTCGGTCGAGTCCACGCACCCCTGGGATGTGTACGGGGTGTGGGCGAGAGAGAACGATGGGGAGTTCTTCACCTGGACTTCCGACAGCCAGCCGTATCAGGTCGACACCTCCACGTTGCACGATCATGAGATCGACTACAAGCTGCTGACCGGTGGTTCGTTCACGCCGGTGGTGGGGGCCAGAGTGTTGCTGCGGGTCAGTCCCTACGTCAACTACAATAGTGTCCAGAACTACTTCCCCAATGATACGATTTCGGGCCACAACAACCATCGCGCCACGCGTCTCGGGGGCACGACCGACCTGACGCTCCGGCTCGGGGGGCGGCACACCCTCGACATCGGCACGGACATCGCCCACTCGTTCATCACGTCGAATTTCCTCGGAGCCCACCAGATCGACGACGATGCGCTCTTCGCCCAGGACGCCATACGCCTCTCCGAGCGTTGGGGAGCGTCTCTGGGCGGGCGCATCGACTATCACTTTGCGACTGGCGGCAACGCGGAGTGGTCGGCGAGCCCAAAGGTCGGGCTCACCTTCCGACCAGCGACCTGGCTCTCAACGCGGTTGTCTGCGGCGCACGGCTTTCGTTCCCCGAGCGCAATCGAGCAGTTCGTCAACACCTGTCAGTTCGGCGCCTGTGTAGAGCCCAACCCGGCACTCAAGAGCGAGCGCGCGTGGTCCGGCGAGGCTGGGATTACGACCACCCTGATCCCCGGCACGCGCCTGGATGCCTCAGTGTTTCAGAGTGAGTACCGGGACCTGATCGGCCCGGCGGCCGACACCACCAAGTTCTTCGTCTTCCAGTTTCAAAACGTCAACCGCGCCCGCGTGCGCGGGCTGGACCTGGCGGTCAAGACCGCCTGGTGGAATGACCTGGTAGGGATCGAAGCCAGCTACCTGCTGCTGGACACCAAGGACCTCGATACGCTGGGCGGATCCGACCCGCTGGCACAGCTACCGCTTCCGTACCGGTCGCGGCACAACCTCACCGGGACGGTGAGTGCGCTGCACGGGCTCGTCGGCCTCGACGTGCGCTACCGCAGTCGGGTCCAGACGGTGTTGCAGTTTCCGACCGACCCGCGGAAGCACATCACGGTCGTCGATCTGAGGCTCGGTTATCGGGTTGCGGGGGTTGCCGTGCAGGCCAAGGTCACGAATCTCTTTCAGACGTTCTATGTGGATGTTATGGAACGAAACCCCGGCGCTCCTCGGAATCTGAGCCTCACCGCCTACCGCACCTTCTAGCAGGCGGTAGCGCCGTAATGCTCCGCCAGGACCGCGTCGAGCGTCGCCACGAGGTGCTCGGCATCCTCCCCCGTAAACACGAGCGGCGGCTTGATCTTCAGGACGTTGTGCAGCGGGCCGTCGGTGCTGACGAGGATGCCCTTCTCACGCATCCGGCTGGCCACGTAGCCGGCCTCTTCGGCGGCGGGCTCGAGCGTCGTGCGGTCGCGCACCAGCTCCACGCCGAGGAAGAGGCCGAGGCCGCGCACGTCGCCGATCAGCGGGCGTCGCCCCCCGAGCTCGCGCAGGCCGACGAGCAGATCGCGGCCGACCTTGCGCGCGTTGCTCTGCAGTCCTTCGTCGGCGATCACGTCCAGCACCGCGAGTCCGATGGCGCAGGAGACGGGGTTGCCGCCGTACGTGCTGAAGTACTCCATCCCGTTGGCGAAGGCCGCGGCGATTTCCGGCGTCGTCAGGACCGCCCCGATGGGATGGCCGTTGCCCATCGGCTTGCCGAGGGTCACGATGTCGGGAACGACCTCCTGGGTCTCGAACGCCCAGAAGTGGCTGCCGACGCGGCCGAACCCCGTCTGCACTTCATCGGCAATGCACACACCGCCGGCCTTGCGCACATACCCGTATGCCGAGTTG
>DASSIL010000260.1:0-6497 GCA_035691925.1 Gemmatimonadales bacterium | reverse complement strand
GAGGCGCGGCGCTCGGAAAGGCTCTGATTGTAGGAGCTCGGCCCGACGGCGTCGGTGTGCCCCACGATCAGAATGTCGGACCCGGGATACTTGTCGAGGCTCTGCGCCAGCGTGCGCAGGTTCTTCCGCGCCTCGGCCTTCACGACGTCGGAATCGAAGTCGTACAACAGACCCGACTCGAAGGTGACGGTGATGCCCTCGCCGACACGCTCTACCCGCGCGCCCGGGATGTTCTGGGCCAGCTCCTTCGCCTGGCGGTCCATCCGGGCGCCGATCAGCGCGCCGGCCGTGCCGCCCACCGCCGCGCCGATGATGGCGCCGCGCACCGTATGGCCGCCGCCCTTGCCGATCAACCCACCCACGATCGCGCCGGTGCCCGCGCCGACGGCGGCTCCGGTCTGCGTGTGCGTCGCACACCCATCAAACGTCAATGTCAACGCCGCCACCGCGGCGGCGACTGAAGCGATGCGTCTGGTCCCCATCTGGTTCCTCCCGGTTCGGGGGCCTGCGCTCTGTCGTAACCCGGAGACTCGTGGGTGTTCTTCGGGCCAGCGAGGTGGCCCGGCACCATGTGATGGATACCACACGGTGAGCGGTAAGCAGTAGCGGTGAGCGGTAAGAGCCACCACCTTGCTCACCGCTCACCGCTCACCGCTCACCGTTTACCACTCACCGCTTACCGGCTTACCGCTTACCGCTCACCTCCTACTGCCCGGAACAACGCCGCATACGCCGTCGCAGCCCCGGTGCGGCCCTGGGCCAGCCGGTCCTGTGCGTCGAGCTCCGTCCGCTGCGCATCGAGCACCGCGAGCAGGTCCGTCGCCCCTTCGCTGTAACGCAGCCGGGCGAGCTCTGCCGCTCGCTCGCTCGCGGCGGCCGCCTCCTGCAGCCGCTCGACTTGCACGCGTGCCGCGCGATAGCGGCTCAGCGTCGTCTCCACGTCCTGCACCGCGGCCAGCACAGACTGGCTGTACTGCGCGCGGGCGGCCTGTTCCCGCGCCGACGCGGCGTCGACCTCGGCCTTCACGCGGCCGAGATTGAGGCCGGGCCAGGTAATCACGGGGCCGATCGCATAGCGCCACGTCGAACGGTCGCCCACCGTGCTGAACTCGGGAGCGAGGTACCCGGCGCTGCCGCCGATCGTCACCCGCGGCAGGTAGCTCGCCTTGGCCGCGCCGACGAGCGCGCCCTGCGCCGCTGCGAACCGTTCTGCCGACGCCACGTCGGGTCGGTAGCGCACGACGGTTTCAGGGTTTGCGATCGTCGTGACCTCGGGGAGCGCCGGCAGCGGTGCCGCCTGCGCCAGCTCCTGCGCGACCGCGGTCGGTGAGCGGCCCACCAGCGTACCGATGCGGTACTGCGCCGCCGCCACCTGCGCTTCCCGTTCCGGAATCGTAGCAAGGGTCGAGCTGAGCTGCGCCTGCGCCCGCTCGGTGTCGAAGGCACTGCCGCGCCCCGCACCGGCTCGCTGCTGCGTCAACTCCAGGGTCTTCTTCTGATTGTCCGCATTCTGCTGCGCCACAGCGAGCTGCTCCTGCGCGCCGCGCAGCTCGAAGTAGGCGCTCGCCAGCTCGGCGGTGAGCGACACCTGTACGTCGCGCAGCTGCTCTTCGGCGACATCCTGCAGGGCCCCGCGCGCCTGCACGCCGTGGCGAATCTGGCCGAACAGATCCAGATCCCACGACGCGTCGACGCTGGTGCTCCAGATCGTCTGGTCCGGGAACACACCCGACGAGCCGGGGAATGACGAGGTCGCATACCGCTGCCGGGCGTAGCCGCCCGACACCGTCGCCGACGGCGTCAGGTCCAGCAGACTGCGCACGCGATCGGAGCTGGCGGCGTTCACGCGCGCCCGCGCAGCCTGAACGTCGAGATTGGCGCGTGCCACCTCATGGATCAGACGGGAGAGCGTCGTGTCGCCCAGCCGATCCCAATACGCCGACGACGTATCGGGTGCGGCGTCGTCGGGTGCCGGTTGAGCCGGTGCATTGACCGCCGGCGCGACATACGCCGTCGCCTGGGCCGAGTCGGCCGCGGCGCGGAACGCCACCGGCGGCGGGACGGACGGCGATCTATAGGAAGGGGCTGCGGCGCATCCGTAGAGCACCGCGAAGCCCCAGAGGATGGTCTTACGCAAGGGACGCCTCCTGTGCGAATGCGGGTTGCAGCGCGGGCGCAGCCTCTGCCTCATCCACCGGATTCGGCTTGTGCTCGGCGGCAATGAGCGAGTAGAAGACCGGGACGACGAACAGGGTGAACACCGTCCCCACCGTCATCCCGGCGACGAGCACGGTGCCGATGCTGTTGCGGGCGGCCGATCCCGGGCCCGTCGCGAACACGAGCGGGAGGTGACCGAAGACCGTCGCCGCCGACGTCATCAGCACGGGGCGCAACCGGGTGAGCGACGCTTCACGCAGCGCGGCGAGCTTCGCCACACCCTTTGCCTGGAGCTGATTGGCGAATTGCACGATCAGAATGCCGTTCTTCGCGATCAGTCCCACCAACGTGATCAATCCGACCTGCGAGTAGATGTTGATCGTGGTGAGGTCGAGGAAGCTGAACACCAGTGCTCCGGAAATCGCGAGCGGCACCGAGCCGATCAACACGATCAGCGGATCGCGGAAGCTCTTGAACTGTGCCGCGAGCACCAGGTAGATGAGGATCACGGCGAAGCCGAGGGTCACGGTGAGCGCCGCCCCCTCGAGGCGGATCTGCCGCGACTCGCCGGCGTAGTCGAGCCCGATGCTCGGGCCCCCGGCGGCCTGCGCCGCCTGCTCGAGCACGCGCAGCCCTTCTTCCTTGGTGACGCCGGGCTTCACGCCGCCGAAGATGCGGACGGCGTTGCGCTGCTGGAACCGGTTCAGGGTGCGCGGCGCGGTGGTCGACTCGATGTGCGTGAACGTCGACACCGGTACGAGCCGGCCCGACGGCGTCTTGATCTTGAGATCGAGCAGCGGTGCCACCGTGGTGCGGCGCTCGTCGCCGATCTGCGGGATGACCTTGTAGCTGCGGTCGAAATAGTTGAACCGGTTGACGTACCCGCCGCCCAGCAGCGTGCCGAGCTCCTGGCCGACGCTGGCGAGGTCGAGCCCCAGGTCGGCGACCTGATCGCGGTCGATCACCACCCGGGCTTCGGGGAGATCGATCTTCAGGTCGGTGTCGACATAGAGGAACTTGCCGCTCTGCCACCCGGCGCCGAGCACCTGACCGACCGTCTGCATCATCTGCTCGGGCGGCGCGTCGCTCGCCAGGACCAGCTCCACGTCGTACTGACCGGGAGTGGGGAGCGGCGGGTCGAGGCGCGGGAAGACTTGCACGCCCGGCACGCGGGAGACCGCGGCGTACAGCGGGCCGTAGAGCTGCTGGGTGGTGCGCTGCCGATCCTTGAAGCTCTTCGTGACCATGCCGCCGAATCCGCCCCACGAGGCGGTCAGCGACCACATGAACTTCGCTTCCGGGAACGACGTGACCGCCTTCACGACCTCGAGCGAGGCGCGATTGGTCGCTTCGAGCGACGCATCAGGCGGCGCCTGCATGAAGAGGCTGATGTGACTCTGATCTTCGATCGGCGCCAGCTCGCGCCGCGAGTAATTGTAGAGCGGCCACGCCGCGACCATCACCAGGATGGCAGCGGCCACGATCCCCCAGCGCATTTCGAGGGCGCCGTCGAGCAGCTTGGCGTAGCGCCGCCGGACCGCCTCGAAGCCGGTGTGCACCAGCTGCGACAGCCGGCCCTCATGGCCTTTCTCGTTGACGAAGCGCGAGCTCATGACAGGGGACAGCGTCACCGCCACGATTCCCGACACCACGACCGCGGCGGCGAGGGTGATCGCGAACTCGAGGAACAGGGAGCCGGTGAGGCCGCCCTGGAACCCGATCGGCGTATAGACCGCGGCGAGGGTAATCGTCATGGCGATGATGGGGCCGACGAGCTCACGCGCGCCGATGAGCGCCGCCTGCAGCCGCGTTCTCCCTTCGCGCACGTGCCGCTCGACGTTCTCCACCACGACGATGGCGTCGTCCACGACCAATCCCACCGACAACACGATCGCGAGGATCGTGAGCAGGTTGAGGGAGAAGCCGAAGGCGGCCATCACGACGGTCGCGCCGACGAGCGAGACCGGCATCGCCACGAGCGGGACCAACGCGGTGCGGATCGACCCCATGAACAGGAAGACCACGAGGGCGACGATGAGGATCGTCTCGATCAGCGTCTTGGCGATCTCGTGCAGCGCGTCCGTCATGAACACGGTGGCGTCGTACGCCAGCTGCATATCGATGTCCTTCGGGAGCGTCGGGCGGATGCGCGCCATCTCGGCGTGCAGCCGGTTCGCCACTTCGATTTCATTGCTACCGACGATCGGCCAGACGCCGAGGTAGACGGCTTCCTTGTCGCTGAACTTCGTGATGTAGTCGGCCTCTTCCGAGCCCAGCTCGACGCGGGCCACGTCCGAGAGCCGGACGATCGCGCCGTTGCGCTCGGCGACGACGAGATTCTTGAACTCTTCCGGGGTGCGCAGATCGGTGTTGGCGAGCAGGTTGACCTGCACCAGATCGCCCTTCGTCTGTCCCACCGCCGCGAGGTAGTTGTTGCGCTGCAGCGCGGCGTGCACGTCGCCCGGGGCGAGGTTCAACGCCGCGAGCTTGTCGGGGTCGATCCAGATCCGCATCGCGATCGGCCGGCCGCCCACCACGTCGACGCGCTGCACACCCGCCAGCGTCGAGAGCTGCGGCTGCATGTTGCGCGTCAGCCAATCGGTGAGCGCCGGGATGTCGCGCTGCGAGGAGGTGAAGCTCAGGTAGAACGATGCATAGGGACGGTCCGCCCGCTGCACCTCAACGACTGGCGGCTGCGCTTCAGCCGGGAGCTCGGCGCGGACCTGTTGCAGGCGCGCGGTGACCTCAGCGAGGGCCGCGGTACTGTTGTGGTTGAGCTTCAAGTGCACCGTGATTGTGCTGATGCCGGCGCGGCTCGACGACTCGACGTAGTCGACTCCGCTGATCGCCGACACGGCGTGCTCGATCGGGGTGGTGAGGAAACCGCGGACGGTCTCGGCCGAGGCGCCGTAGTAGACCGTCGTGATCACCACCTGGGAGCTTTCGATCTTCGGGTACTGCTGCACCGGCAGCGAGCTGATCGCCCGCCACCCCACGAGGATGATCGCGAGGTTCACCACCGCCGCGAGGACGGGGTGCCGGATGAAGGTATCGGTGAAAGAGCGCATGGCGGTTCCGATCAGCGGTTAGCGGTGGTAGCGGCTGCGACCAGCACGGACTCGCGCAGCTTGAACGATCCCGAAGTGGCCACCTGCTGGCCCGCCTTCAGGCCGCGCAGGATCACGACGTCGTCGTCGATCACGGGCCCGCTGACCACGGGCAGATCGTGGGCGCGGGGCTTGCCGGTCGAGTCGGGGAGGATCACGAAGACGTGATCGCCGCCCGGGCCCTTGCGCAGCGCGCTCACCGGGATCGACACGACCTCGGCCTGGGGGCCTTCGGGGACTTCGACGCGCACCGAGGAGCCGGGCGCCGGCGCGCGGCCGGCGATGCGGGCTCGCACCACCGCATTGCGGGTGGTGGGATCGATGCGCGAATCCACGGCGACGATCCGGGCGGCGATCGCATGCGGGTCATCGGCGGCATAGACGGAGATCGGCTCACCGGGATGCAGCGCCGCGGCTACTTCCTGCGCTACCGTGAAGTCGACGTTGGCGGCGGCGTCGACGCCCTGGAGCGTCGTGATCTCGGTGCCTTCGTTCAGGTACTGGCCGGGATGGATGTCGGAGATCCCGACGCGCGAGCGGAACGGGGCGCGGATCGTCTTGCGCGCGATGATGGCGCGCGTGCGATCCATCTGGGCGAGGGCGACGTCGCGAGCGGCGCGTGCCTGGTCCAGCTCCTCCTGCGAAGCGGCCTGGGCGTCGAGCAGGCGTTGCACGCGCGCGAGGCTCGTTTCCGCGAGGTCGGCCTGCGCCTTCTCTGCTTCGAGCTCCGCCTCTTCGACCGAGACGTCGAGCGCGACGAGGACGGTACCCGTTTCGACGATTTGCCCGGGGACGAGGGCGACGCGCCGCACCGTGCCCGCCAGCTCGTTGCGGAGCGTGACGGAGTTCAGCGCCAGGATGGTGCCGATCGACGTCGCGGTGGGCCGATACGGCTGTTCTTTCGCCACCGCCATCGTGATCGACTCGATGGGCTCGGGTTGATGTGACGCGGCGGCGTCGGACTTCCGGATGGCGTTGCGCTTCCAGGCAACCAGGCCGCCGGCGGTAAAGACGATGACCAGCAACAGGGCGATGGATCCGGTGCTGCGCATGGCTGATCTCCTCGGTTCTGAATGTTCGGCACGAGCTTCCGGTACTTGACGAACGGCTGGGCTGGAAATCGACACGCCCGGGCTGCGATGTGCAACAGTTTTACAACAATCGAACAATGGGAGCTTAAAAAAAGGTTCCTGCAGGTTTCGGTGGGGACCTACGCTACGCCCCCATACGGCG
>DASSIL010000259.1:0-29216 GCA_035691925.1 Gemmatimonadales bacterium | reverse complement strand
ACGAGTACGCCGTCAGCATGGGCTACATCAAGGGGCAAAGCCGGAAATGAGATGCCGTGAGTGCGTGGAGCACTTGTACGAGTACCTCGATCGCGAGGTCACCCCGGACCTCGAGGCCGAGATCCGCGCGCATATCCAGAGGTGCCCACCCTGCAGCGAGCACTTCGACTTCGAAACCCTGTTTCTCAAGTTCGTGCGCGTGCGCTGCCGGGCGCAGGGCGCACCCGCCACGCTGCGGCGCCGCATCCTGGAGCAGCTCCTCGAAGAGTGACCTGGCTCACACCGGGCGGTGTGGCCGCCGCCCTCGTCGTGGGGGTGGCCGTGTGGTGGGGGTTGGGGTGGGCCGGACTCATCCCGCTCTTCGCTTTCCTTCTTAGTGGCAGTGTGCTCACCCGCCTCGCGACCGGCCGCGGCGCCGCCCGGACGACCCGCCAGGTACTCGCCAACGGTGGGGTCACGGCCCTCGCAGCGCTCCTGGGGAGCTGGCCCGCAGGCGCAGGCGCTCTCGCGGCCGCCGCGGCCGACACCTGGGCGACCGAGATCGGAGCCTTTTCGCCCAGCGATCCGCACGACATCGTCACCGGAGCGCCGGTCCCGCGCGGTCGCTCGGGGGGTATCACGCCGCTCGGGACGTTGGGTGGTGTCCTGGGCGCAATCGCGATCGCCGGCCTCGCCGCAATGGTCGCACCGCGCCCCCGCTTGGGGATCGCCACCGCGATGCTCGGGGCCGCAGCGGGAATTTTGGGAATGCTGAGCGATTCCTGGCTCGGCGCGACGCTCCAGGGACGCTACACCTGTCCCGTCTGCCGCGCGGTGACCGAGCGGCCCGGAACCTGTCATGCGCCGCTCGCGCTCACGCGGGGAGTCCCGTGGCTGGACAACGACGCCGTCAACCTCGCGGGCTCGTCGGTCGGCGCGATCGTGGCCGCGGCTGGCTGGCACTTCCTGCCGCACTGAACGACTGATGCGGAGCGGCCTGCGCTGGGATGCGGTGGTGGTGGGCGGCGGCCCCGCGGGCTCGGCGACGGCGCTGCACCTGGCGCGCGGCGGCGCCCGTGTCCGGCTGCTCGACCGCGCGCGCTTTCCGCGCGACAAGCCCTGCTCGGAGTATCTCAGTCCCGCTGCGACGCCTCTGCTCTCCCGGCTCGATGCCGAGCTGATCCCCGCCATCGAGCGCGCCGCCCCGGGGCGCTTGTACGGGATGCGCGTCGTGGCCCCCGACGGCAGCGATGTCGTCGGGCGGTTCGCCGCACGCCATGCCTATCCCGCCCCCGCCGCCTTCGGATATGCGCTGCCCCGCACCGTGCTCGACACGCTGCTGCTCAATGCCGCGGCCCGCGCGGGCGTCCAGGTCGAAGAGGCGTGCCCGGTGGAAGAGCTGCTCTACGACCAGGGCGCCGTCGCCGGCGTCGTGACGGCGCGCGGCGCGATCCGCTCGCGCGTCACCGTCGGAGCCGACGGATTGCGCTCTCTCGTCGCGCGCCGGCTCGGGTTACGCCACGCCGGTCCGCCGCGGCGCCTCGCGTTCACCGCGCATTATCGCGACGTGGCCGATGTCATGGACCGTGGCGAGATGCACATCGGGCGGCCGGGGTACGTCGGCCTCGGTCCGGTGGGGGACGGCGTGACGACCGTGGCGCTGGTGTTGCCGCTCGCGGCCGCGCGTGAACGAGCGGCAGCGCTGCGCGATGGATTGACGCCCGAGCTGCAGCGCTTCCCGGGACTGCGCGGCCGGTTCGATGGAGCGCGGCTGGTGCGCGCCGTGCTCGCCACCGGACCGTTCGCGCAGTGGTCGCGCCACGCCGTGGCCCCAGGCGGCGGCGCCCTGCTGGTCGGCGATGCGGCGGACTTCTTCGACCCCTTCACCGGTCAGGGAATCACCAGCGCGCTGCGCGGCGCGGAGCTCGCGGCAACGACGTTGCTCACCGCCCTCGCCGCCGTACCGCGCGGCCCCCTCCCCGGGACGGTGCTCGCGCCCTACGTGGCGGCGCGCCGCCGCGCCTTCGCCGGCAAGTGGATCCTCGAGCGGCTGATCGGCATCGGCGTCGGCTGGCCGTGGCTGGCGCAGTACGTCGTCCGGCGGCTGGCGCGCGTTCCGGAACTGGCGGATCTTCTCGTCGGAGCGACCGGCAACTTCGTGCCGGCCCGGGCGGTGCTCGCGCCTTCCACCCTCGTACGGTTGCTCGCGTGACGAGCGGCGTGGACGCGGCGCAGTTTCGCCAGCTCCTGGGCCGGTTCGCGACCGGGGTCTCGGTGCTGACGGCGCGCGATGCGCGAGGGCTCGCGCAGGGAATGACGGCGAGCTCGATCGCGTCGGTGTCCCTCGAGCCCCCGTTGTTGCTCGTCGCGGTGGACCAGGCGAACGACATGCACGCGGCGCTGCGCGCCACCACGCATTTCGTCGTGAACATTCTCGCGGACGACCAGGAAGCGTTGGCCCGCCGCTTCGCGGCGGAGACGACGAACCGGTTCGACGGCGTGGGGTACCGGGAGAACCGTCACGGCATCCCGTTGCTCGACGGTGCGCTGGCGCACATCGAATGCACGAAGCACGCCGAAGCACCCGGCGGGGATCACACGGTGTTCATTGGACTGGTGACGGGAGGGGAAGTGACGGAGCGGCGGCCGTTGTTGTATTTCCGGGGGGGATATGGTTTGTGACGGATGCTATCAGCTATCAGCTATCAGCTATCAGCTCTCAGCCTTTAGCTTTAGCTGATAGCTGATAGCTGATAGCCGACAGCGTCTTATCATGCGCACCATCGATACAGTCACCATCCGCGCACCGCTGGATCGCGTATTCGCCCTCGCTCGCGACATCGAGCGCTGGCCCGAGATCCTGCCGCATTACCGCTGGGTGCGCATGCTGGAGCGCCGCCCCGACGGCGGCCGGGTCGAAATGGCGGCGTGGCGGCCGTTCGGGCCGGCACCGCTGCGCTATCCGACGTGGTGGGTGTCGGAGATGTGGGTCGAGCCTGATGGCGGTCAGCCGGTGATCCGCTACCGGCACATCGCCGGCATCACCGCGGGAATGGACGTGCGCTGGGTGCTGACGGCAGCGCCGGAAGGGGGAGGAGTCGTGGCAGTGGAGATCGTGCATCAGTGGAGCGGGCCGGCGTGGCCGCTCATCGGAAGCCTCGCGGCGAGGCTCGTCATCGGACCGGTCTTCGTGCACGGCATCGCGTCGCGCACGCTCGCCGGCATTCGCGCGACCGCGGAGGCCGCGTGAAGTCCACCCGCCGAGTGGTGATCACCGGCGTCGGAGCGGTCACGCCGATCGGCACCGCGGCGGACGGCCTGTGGACCGGCCTGGAAGAGCGCCGCTCGGCGGTGCGGACGCTGTCACGCTTCGACCCCGCGCCGTTCCGTACCAGGATCGCGGCGGAGATTCCCGATTTTCGTCCGCAGGACTTTCTCGACGCCAAGCGCGCCCGGCGGCTCGACCGCTTCTCGCAGCTCGCCGTCACGAGCGCGCGGCTGGCGGTGGCGGACGCCCACCTCGAGCCGGCGCGTGAGGACCCCGACCGCATCGGCTCGATGATGGGGTCGGCGCTCGGCGGCGTGGCGTTCGCCGAGTCGCAGGTCGGGAACTTCATGCGCGAGGGACCGCGCGGGCTCGACGTGTCGCTGGCGCTGGCGGTGTTCCCGGGCGCGGCGAGCTGCAACATCGCGATCGAATTCGGGGCGACGGGCCCCAACGCCACCAACGCGATGAGCTGTGCCTCGGGCACGATCGCGGTCGGAGAGGCGTTCCACGCCGTGCGCGCTGGCTTGGCGGACGTGATGATCTGCGGCGGGGCGGAGGCGCCACTCGCCCCGCTCACCTTCGCGGCGTTCGCCAACATCCGCGCCATGAGCACCCGCAACGACGATCCGACGACTGCGTCGCGCCCCTTCGACGTCGATCGCGACGGTTTCGTGATGGGCGAAGGCGCGGCGGTGATCGTGATCGAGGAACGCAGCCGGGCGCTGGCGCGCGGGGCGCCGATCTACGGCGAGATCGTCGGCTATGGGTGCACCAACGACGCCTATCACATGACGGCCCCGCGCCCCGACGCGCGACAGGCCGCCCGTGCGATGCAGATCGCGCTCGCCGACGGCGACGTGTCGCCCGGCGAGATCGGGTACGTCAACGCGCATGGATCGTCCACGCCGCTCAACGATTCGACGGAAACGATGGCGATCAAGCAGGTCTTCGGGGACCACGCCTATCGCCTCGCGGTGAGCGGCACCAAGGGCTACTACGGCCACGCCCTCGGCGCGAGCGGCGCCATCGAAACGGCGATCTGCGCCCTCACCCTGGCCCGCGGCTGGCTCCCTCCCACGATCAACCTCTCGCAACCCGACCCCGCCTGCGATCTGGACTGCATCCCGGGCGCGGGACGCGCGGCGCGTCCCGACGCGATCCTCAGCAACTCGTTCGGCTTCGGCGGGATCAACGCGACGCTGGTGTTGCGGCGCGCCTGATCACCCGTAGCTTTGGCGCCCGCACACTCAATCGGAGGTCCCTGGTGAGCGTCAAATACCGGCCGGTGCTGGCGGAGTTTCTCGGCACGGCCCTGTTCGTCTTCATCGGTGCCGGCAGTGTCGTCGCCAACGCGGTCACCAACGGCGGGGTCACGAACCTCGGCATCGCACTCGCGCACGGCGTCGGGATGGCCGTCCTCATCAGCTCGCTGATGCACATCTCCGGGGGCCACTTCAATCCCGCGGTGAGCCTCGGCGTGTTCGTGGCGGGCAAGATCGACGGCAAGACGCTCGGTCGTTACGTCGCGGCGCAGCTGGTCGGCGGTATCGTGGGTGCGGCACTCGTCCGCCTGCTGTTCAACGCAGCGTCGGTCCGGGCTGTCTCCGCCGGTACGCCACATCTGTCCCTCACCATTTCCTTCGTGCAGGCCGTCGGGCTCGAAGCGCTGCTGACCTTCTTCCTCGTGTCGGCGGTGTTCGGGACCGCGATCTCTTCTCAGGCGCCCAAGATCGGCGGCTTCGGCATCGGCCTCGCGATCTTCGTGTCGGCGCTCGTGGCCGGCGGGCTGACCGGTGCGGCGCTGAACCCGGCGCGCGCCTTCGGCCCGGCGATCATCGCCTGGACGTTCCACGCCCAGGGGGTCTACTGGATCGGGCCTGCAATCGGCGGTGCGGCGGCCGGGTTGGTGTGGAAGCTGTTCCTGCTCCCCGAAAAGGGCTGACCTCCCACCGCTCGGGGTGCGGTGTTCACCACTCTGCGTCGATCACTGGCTGGGTTCGCCGCCCGGCGCGCCGCGCATTCCGCGACCGCGGCCGCCGCGGCGCGCTGGCACCGGCTCGCCTGCGCCGTCTCTCCTGCCCTGATTCCTTCCTTTCGGACGTTGACGGACCTGCTGCGGCAGCGGGACGATCGCTGGGGCGCCCGCGCACTGGCGCAGCTGGCCGCCGAGCGATTCCCCGAGGAATCCGAAGCGTGGATGCTCCTGGGAGAGGCATGGCTCGTGGTGTACCGCCATCAGGAGGCGTTGACGGCGTTCGAGCAGGCCCTCACCCTCGCTGAGCGGCCCGATGCCGCGCTGGCGGCGGGAGAGATCTATCGCCGCTCGGGGCGCTACGCGGAAGCCGCCGAGCGCTTCTCCCGCGCCTACGCGGCGGGAGGCGGCCCCGACGCGCTGCGGCAGAACGCCGCCGCGTTGTACCAGGCGGGCGACGATGCCGCGGCCGACCAGGCGCTGGCGCTGTGGGCGCAACAGGTGCCGGATGGCGCAACGCGGCTCGCTGCAACGAGAACAGAACTGAAGCTGCAGGCGAACAGAACCCCTAAAGACTAGACGCGGCAGACGCCGCGTCTAGTCTTGTTTGTTCCTGGTTCTGCGAGACAAAATGATCGTGTACGCGACGAGGATCACCGCGGTGACGATGTAGGCCGCGATCATGTACCCGCCATTCTGTACCAGCGGCTCAGGCATCACCGGCCTCCTTCCCCAGGGCGTAGCGCTGCATCACGAATCCCACGTACAGCAGCGTAAACACCCCGAACGACAGCAGCAGCGTCACGAGCATCTCGGGCGGGAGCGAGGGCGCTGACGGCTTCAGCACGATCGGCATCGGATGCAGCGTCCGGAACAGATACACGCTCAGGTGAATGAACGGCAGCAGAACCAGGCCGCAGATCCCCACCACCGCCGCGTAGCTGGCCCGCATCGCCGGATCGGTGACCGCACCGCGCAGCACCTGATACCCGATGAACAGGAAGAACAGCATCAGCGTCAGCGTGAGCCGCGCATCCCACGTCCACCAGGTCCCCCAGATCGGCCGCGCCCACAGAGGACCGGTGGTCAGCATCACGCAGCAAAAGACCGTACCCACCTCGGCGGAGGCGGCGGCGAAGCGGTCGAGCCGCGGCTCTTTCATGATGAGGAACAGGATGCTGGCGAGTCCCACGAGGCCCATCGACAGCATCGCCGACCACGCGGCGGGGACGTGCAGATAGAAGATCTTCTGGGCGAGCCCCTGGGTCTCCTCCACCGGCGTGAAGCGCAGCGCGCGGACGTAGATGCCGGCGAGCAGGACGAGAGAGCCGATGGTGATCCAGCGACCGCGTTGGGCCAGCGTCATTCGGTTACCGTTGCGGGAAACAGGAGCGTCGTGAGCGTCACGAACGCGAGGTCGTATCCGGCGAGCAACCTAAGCCACCCCGCGCTCTCGCTCAAGGGACGCCCGGCGAAGAGCTTCACCGTGACCGAGACCGCCGCGATCAAGGGCGGCAGGAGAAACGGCAGGAGCAGCACCGGCAGCATCAGCTCCGCGAATCGTGTGCGCACCACCATGGCGCTGAACAGCGTCCCCACCGCAATGAAGCCGACCGTCGCGAGAGCGCACACGAGCAGGAACGGCAGCCATACGCGCCACACCGGAACGTTGAAGAACAGAATGAACAGCAGCACCCCCACGATCTGCACCAGCGCGACGAACACGAGGTTCGCGCCGAGCTTCCCCCAGAAGAGACTGGTGCGGCTGATCGGCGCGAGCAGCAGCCCGTCCAGCGCCCGGTTCTCGAGCTCGGCCTGAAACGCGCGGTTCAGGGCGATCATCGCCGCAAAACTGAACGTCACCCAGAGGATGCTGGGCGCGAGGTCGATGGTTGGAACGGCGGTGGGATCCCGCCCGTGCTCGAAGATCACGAGCACGAGCGCGGTGAAGACGAAGGCCGAGGCGAACGCCGTGCGGGAGCGCAGCTCGAGCTGCAGGTCCTTGCGGGCGATGAGCCACGCATGCCGCAGCAGCTCACGCACCGGCTCCCCCTACCGCCTCGCGGTACGCCGCGGTGAGCGCCGCGGCATCACGGCTGCCGCGCGGTCCGAACGCGACGAACCGTCCGGCCCGCATGAAAGCGACCTCGCTCGCCAGCTCCGTTCCTTCCTTCACGTCGTGCGTGACGAGCACTGTGGCGCGGCCGCGTGCCGCCAGCTCGCCCAGCAGCCGCCCCAGCTCCTCCGCCGCCAGCCGGTCGAGGCCGGTGAACGGTTCGTCGAGCAGCAGCACGGCAGGGTCGTGGACCAGCGCCCGCGCGATCGCCGCCCGCTGCGTTTCCCCCCGCGACAGCGTGCGCACCTGCTGTCCCGCCCGCGCCTCGAGTCCCAGCCGGGTGATCAGCTCCTCCAGCCGCCGCTCGAGCTCCCCGGCGGGCACGTCGTACAGCGTCCCCCAGAACCGCAGGTTCTCGCGGACGGTGAGATGCCCGTAGAGCTGCGACTGATGCCCGATCCAGCCGATGGCGCGCCGCCCGCCCTCTACGCCGGCGCTGCCCTGCAGCGGGCGCGCCAATCCCGCGAGCACCCGCAACAGCGTGGTCTTCCCGGCCCCGTTGGGGCCGAAGATCACGAGCGTCTGACCGCGATCGAGAGTGAAGCTGATGCCGTCGAGCGCCCGGATGGCGCCGAAGGCGTGGGACAGATTACGCGCCCACAGCATCGATGCGCGCGGCGAGCTCGTTCAGGTCGAAAGGTTTCACGAGGTAGGCGCTGTGCCCGAGATCCAGCACGTGCATCAGCGGTTCCATACTGACATAGGCGGTGGTGACGACGACGGGGATGGTGGCGCGCTTCTGGCGAATGCGCTGCAGCAGGGCGATGCCGTCGGTGTCGGGCAGCCGCAGATCGAGCACCAGGACCTCGGGATCGAAGCTCTCGAGCTGCTGCATCGCCTCGGCCCCGGTGCGGGCGAACGCCATATCGTAGCGCGCGCTGAAGAAGCGCGCGTACGACGTCTGCAAGGCGGCTTCGTCCTCGATGAAGAGAACTTTGCGTTTGGGACCGGCGGCGGCCATGTCTCGCCAATATACGGCGCGGCCCCGTTACACGCGCCCTGCTTCCAGCTCGAACAAGTCGTCGAGCTTGGTGAGCACCAGCAGGAAACGCAGCTCCTCGTTCGCCCCGCGCAGGCATACGGTTTGCCGCTTTTCAGCCGCCCGGCGCTGAATCAGCATCAGCGCCCCCAGGCCGGCACTATCCACCGCCTGTGTCGCTGTGAGGTCGATCACCAGACGCCCGCTCCCCTCGGGCAGCGCATCCAGCAATGCCGCGGCCTCCCGACGAAACATCGTTCGCGAGTCGAGCCCGAGCGCCTGCGGCGCAGCCAGCGTCTTTTCCCACAGTGGTGGTGACATCACCACAGCCCCGGAAGCCACTTTGATGCCACCCGCCATCACTTGACAAGCGCCGTGTCCGCAAGAAGTTGCAACTCGCCGCCGGGCCGGTTCCCCGTCCCGGCCTCTGGCAGGACGCGTGGCCCGGGGCATGCTGCAAGATGGGGATCCTCAAAGAACGGGATATTGTGAGCTATGACCGACCGTATCGAAACCCTGCTCGACGAACAGCGCAGCTTCCCCCCTCCGGACGGCTGCCGTGCGCGCGCGTGGGTCCGCGACCTGGAGATCTATGAGCGTGCCCGGCAAGACCGCGAAGGCTATTGGGCCGACTGGGCCAGAGAGCTCCAGTGGATCAAGCCGTGGGACCGGGTGCTGGAATGGAAGCCACCCCACGCCAAGTGGTTCCTCGGCGGGAAGCTCAACGCCTCCGCGAACTGTCTCGACCGTCACGTTGCGGCCGGCCGGGGGGATCGCGTCGCCCTGATCTGGGAAGGAGAGCCGGGGGAGGTCCGCCGCATCACCTACGCCGAACTGCTGGCGGACGTCGGGCGCTTCGCTAACGTCCTCAAGTCCCTCGGAATACAGAAGGGCGATCGCGTCGCGATCTACCTCCCGATGGTCCCGGAAGTCGCCGTCGCGATGCTGGCCTGCGCGCGACTCGGAGCCCCGCACACCGTCGTGTTCGGCGGCTTCTCCGCCGAGTCGCTGCGGGATCGCATCAACGACGCGGGAGCGAAGGTCCTCGTGACGGCGGACGGCGGGTACCGCCGCGGCGGCGTCGTCCCCCTCAAGCAGAATGCCGACGAAGCACTGACGGGGACGCCGAGCATCCAGAAGGCCGTGGTGCTGAAGCGCACCGGGCAAGCAGTGCCGATGCAGGCGGGGCGTGATCTCTGGTGGGACGAGCTGATGGCCACCGCGCAGCCCGACTGCCCGCCCGAGGCGATGGATGCCGAGGATCCCCTTTACATCCTGTACACGTCGGGAACGACCGGCAAACCCAAGGGCATCCTGCACACCACGGGCGGGTATCTGACGCACGTCTATGCGACGACGAAGTGGGTCTTCGACCTCGGCGACTCCGATGTGTTCTGGTGCACCGCCGACGTCGGCTGGGTGACGGGCCACTCCTACGTCGTGTACGGCCCGCTCGCCCTCGGGGTCACCGAAGTGATGTACGAGGGCGCCCCCGACCATCCCGCCAAGGACCGGTTCTGGCAGATCTGCGCCCGCCACGGCGTGACGGTGTTCTACACGGCGCCGACCGCCATTCGCGCATTCATGAAGTGGGGCACCGACCTGCCAGCGAAGCACGACCTCTCGAAGCTGCGTCTGCTCGGCACCGTCGGCGAGCCGATCAACCCCGAAGCGTGGGTGTGGTATCACACCAACATCGGGCACGGCCGTTGTCCCATCGTCGATACGTGGTGGCAGACGGAGACCGGCGGCATCATGATCACCCCGCTCCCCGGGGCCGTCACCTGTAAACCGGGCTCGGCGACCATCCCCTTCCCCGGCATCGATGCCCAGCTCCTGGACGGCGATGGCAAACCGGTGCAGGTGGGCGGTGGCTACCTCGCGATCACGAGTCCGTGGCCGGGGATGCTGCGGACGATCTGGGGCGACGACGAGCGCTACCGCCAGGTGTACTGGAGTCGCTGGCCCGGGACGTACTTCCCCGGTGACGGCGCCAAGCGCGATTCGGACGGCTACTACTGGATCCTGGGACGCGTCGACGACGTGCTCAACGTCGCCGGACACCGCATCGGAACGATGGAGGTCGAGAGCGCGCTGGTCGATCACCCCGCGGTGGCGGAGGCAGCCGTGGTGGGGCGCGCGCACGACCTCAAGGGTCAGGCGCTGGCGGCGTTCGTGACGCTGAAAGAGGGGAATCCCTCGAGCGATGCGCTGCGCGAGGAGCTGAAAGGACACGTCGCCAAGAAGATCGGAGCCCTGGCCCGACCCGACGATATCCTTTTCACCGCCGATCTCCCGAAGACGCGCAGCGGCAAGATCATGCGGCGGCTGCTGAAGGACATTGCCGAGGGACGGACGCTGGGCGACACGACGACGCTCGCGGATCCGGCAGTGGTGGCGAGGCTGAAGGATCAGTACGAATCACAAGAATAGGTGGCGAGTGGCTGGTGGCGTGTGGCGGGTGAAAGACACCAACCACTAGCCACCAGTCACCTCTTTTCTCTTCGCACGAACGACCCCAGACAGCGCAATCGCCGTTATCGCCGTGATCACCACCGCACTGCCCACGCACCAGCGGCAGATCGCGTGCAGCACGAACAGCTCGATCCCGGTCAGGTACAGCGTGAAGAGCAACCCGCCGGTGGAGAGCAGAGCGAGCGCGCCGATCGGCCAGCGCCGCTCGAGCTGCGCCGGCTGCAGCCCCGCGATCGCGACGGCGAAGATCACCGCGTAGCCGACGACGCCGTAGAACGCGACCGGGATGCCGAAGAGGGCGCCGTACGGGCTCGTCTGCACGTACTCGCAGCTCCCCGATCCACACTGCAGCCGGCCGATGATGCCGATCTTGTAGAACCAGAGGTACAGCGCGATGCAGAAGCCGACGAGCGCCAGGAGTGCGATCGCCTGGCGCCGGCGCACTAGTTGCCGCCCTTCCCCGCCAGGCTGTCCACCAGGGCCTTGAAGGCATCGGAGTTGGCGTAGCGACGGCCGTCGAGCTCGCGCCCGTTCACGAAGAACGTCGGCGTGCCCGTCACCCCCAGCGCAGCCCCTTCCAGGTGGCTCGCTTCGACGCGGCCCGCGTACCGCCGGCTGTCCATGCAGTCATTGTACTTGTTGAGGTCGACGCCGATGCCGCGTGCCAGGTCGCGAAACGCGCCCGACGGATTGCGCGAGCTCGTGCCCCAATCGGACTGCCGCTGGAACAACAGGTCTTCCATCTCCCAGAACTTCCCCTGCTCGCCGACGCACTGGCCCGCGAGCGCGGCGATGCGCGACCAGGGAAAGTCGAGCGGGTAATCCCGAAACCGCCAGCGCAGCCGCCCCGTGTTGATCAGCTGCTCCTTGATCGTGGGGAATTGCACGTTGGCGAACTCGCCGCAGTGGGGACACTGAAAGTCGGCGAATTCGGTCACCTCGACCGGCGCCGTAGCGCTCCCGAGCACGAAGCCCTTGAATGCGCTGTCGGCGGAGGTCACGACCACAGGCTCCCGCGTGGCCGACGTGGACCCGTCTCCCGATCCCGCTCGTGACGCCCGCCACATCAGCACGCCCGCCACCACCGCCACCGCCCCGAGCACCAGGTAAAACCGCCTCATTCGTCAGGGCTCCCACGCCAGGGTTCGTCGTCGTCGGGTGGAGGATCGAGATCCAGCTCGTGCAGCCGCCGCACCGACTCCTCGACGATGCGGCGACTCTCGGCGATCTCCGGAGTGTCGTACGTGCGCCGCACTTCATAATGAAACAGCTCGCTGCGCGCATTGCCGAGCAGCTGCTGTAGCTCGGGAGCCGCATCGAGCAGACGACCGGCGCGGTCCAGCTCCGTGATGCGGCTGGCGAGCGCCCGCAACAGTGCCAGCAGCTGCCGCTCCCGTTCCGGACCGTAGACCTGATCGTGCATGCTCACCCCGCATTATACCACCGGCGCCGGGGAACAGCTTGTGCAGGATATGTGTTTGCATTTTGGCGGCACGCGCTATTAGATTGCCCGCGCCAAACCGCCCCCATATCTGAAGGAGTGTATCCGCGCATGGCGAAAAACCGTGAGCCCCGCAAAGTGGTGACCCCGACGACGTTCGATCAGGCCCGCGACGAGCTGTACTCGCATATTCTCCGCTGTGGCGTATTGGAAGCGACCGCCGACCACCAGAAAGAGTGGTTCGACGATACGATGCTGTACCTCGCCGACCGTTACACCGACTTGACCGACCAGGAGCTCGGTCAGCTGCGCACCCTCGGCGAGCGCTACTGCCGGCCCGTCGTAGCCCGTCCGGCGCCCGTCGGCGCCGGGGCCTGAAGCGACCGCGACCGCTGCCTGATGCCTCGACGGGCGCCCCAGGGCGCCCGTCCGTGTTTCAGGGGGCCCACCACCCCGGGAAGCGGCGCCAGCGCCACCCCACCCGCAGCCGCACCCCCGCCCCCAACCCGACCTCGCCGAACCAGCTGCGGCGTCGCCCTGCCGCCGATTCGCACCCCAGCAACACCACCAGCACCCCCATCCCGCGGTAGGCGCGGGCACCGACGTAGGCGACCCCGACCCCGGCGTAGGGAGACACCCCCGTTTTCGCGGACGGCAGGACGAGAAACTGCGCGGTGGCTTCGACGCGCATCCCGGTGTGGCCGTCGATCGAGCCCCCGCCGGCGGACACGGCGACGCGGCCGTCGGTCGACGGGCGGACGGCCAGTTCCACGCCGGCGCCGTAGAAGTCGCGGTGGGCCCAGGTGGCGAGGGCCCCGACCCCCAGCTCGGTCGCGGTGAGCGCCTGACCGCCGAGCGGAGCGGCGCAGCAGGCAGCGACGAGCGCGGCGTGGGCCGCGCTACTCCAGCGCAACGTCGTAGCCGACCTGGATGTCGGGGGCGAGCGAATTCATTACCGAGCAATACTTCTCGAACGACAGGTCGACGGCCCGGCGCACCTTGGTCTCGTCGGCCCCAGTCCCGGAAACCTGAAAGTGAAACTGCAGAGCCGTGAAGCGACGGGGGTGTTCGTCGCGCCGTGCACCCAGGACTTCGATCTGCAGCGCGCGCAAATCCACGCGCATCTTCTGCAGGATGTCGACGACATCGGTGGCGGTGCAGGCCGCGGCCGCCACGAGGAGCAGCTCCACCGGTGAGGTCGCGATCTTCGAGTCGCCGTCCACCGTGACGGCAGGCCGCCCCAAACCACCACCCTCGAACACGAGCTTCTCACGCCACCGGACGCTGACCGCAGCGGTCGGACCGGTGAGACTCTGTCTCCGCTCCACTCTGTCTCCTTTATGGCACGGGGGGCACACGGTCTTGCCGCGTGGCGGCGCGCCCGTAATCCCAGATGGCATACACCGAGACCGCCGCCGTGGCCCAGGCGAGCTGGCGCGAGTACGGTGAAGCGGCGATCAGCGCGACCAGCGTGAGCACCTGCAACACCGTCACTGCTTTCCCGCCCGCCCGGGCCGGCAGTGCCACGGGACGGCGCAGGATCGCGGTTCCGGAGAAGGCCAGCACGGCGACGATGTCGCGCAGCAGCACGCCGGCGATCTCCAGTGGATGGAGCAGGCCACGCGAGGCGAGCGTGATGAAGGCCGTCGCCATGAATGTCTTGTCGGCGATCGGATCGAGAACCGCTCCCCAGCGCGAGCCGCCGGTACGCCGCGCGATCCAGCCGTCACACAGGTCGGTGACGGCCGCCGCCGCCACGATGCCGAGCCGGGCGACGGTGCCGTGCACGAGCGGAAACAGTGCTGCGAGTGGAAACCGCAACACCGTGAGCAGGTCCGCCGCGCCCACGCGCGGTTTCACTTGTGCGGTCTTCACCGGTCCGGTACCTTCACCGCGTGGACCTCAATTTGTTGAAGCAGGCGGCGATCTTCCAGGACCTCGACGACGGGGAGCTCGCCCGTGTCTCCGAAGTCTGTCGCGAGCAGAAGTTCACCGTCGGCCAATACATCTTCAAGGAAGGGGAGCCCGGCAACCGGCTCTTCATCATCTCCGAGGGGGAGGTGCGCATCTCCCGCACCATTCCCGGCTCGGGTGAAGAGGCGCTGGCAGTGCTCAAGCCGGGAGCCAACTTCGGCGAAATGTCGATCTTCGACCGCTCCGAGCGGTCCACCGACGCGATCGCCAACACCGCGTGTACGCTCATCACCATCTCGCGCTCCGACTTCGAGCTGCTGCTCGATTTCAACCGCGACGTCGCGTACAAGGTGCTGTGGTCGGTCGTCCGGTTGCTTTCGTCGCGGTTGCGTGTCACGAACGACAACCTCCGGTCGTTCCTCGCCATGTCCATGTTCTGAAGCGTTTGAAACGCATCGCGTTCGTCCTCGGGACGGGAATCGCCCTGACCGGGGGCAGCGGGTGCACCACGTCGAGCGGCCCCTCGAGCCTCGCCCAGGTGATTGTGGCCCCAGTCCTCGACTCGCTCTTCGTTGGTGACAGTTTGGGGCCTCTCACCGTCACGTACCTCGGCGACAACGGCCAGCCGCAGAATCCCGGGACCGTCACCTGGGCGAGCAGCAATCCGTCCGTCCTGTCGATCGACGCCACGACGGGAAGGATCGTGGGGCTGCAGCCCGGTTTCGGGCTCGCCCGGGCCACCACGCACGGAATCGCCGGCACCGCCCTGGTCGTCGTCTCCCGCGCGCTGCAGATCTCCCTGCTCCTCGATACGCTCTACTTCATGCCCGGCGACACCTTCACCGTCCCCGTCCAGGTCACGCACAAGACCGCCGGCGTCCCGACCGTCTGGTTCAAGCCGCTGGGAGGGACGAACGCCGTCTTCACCATCGACTCCGCAACCGGGAAAGACAGCGCCAAGACGACCGGCGGGCCGCTCCCGTTCCAGGCGTTCGCCGCCCTGGGGCCCGATACCGTCGCCGATACCGGCGCGGTACGTGTCCTGACGCTCAGCGACACAACCGGCGGCGTCGGGTTGTATTCGATTCTCGGCACCGTGATCCGGCGCGTGAACGTCCAAGCGCAGGCGACGAACTATCGGCGCACCGGGGATACCCTCACCTTCCGGTTGCGGGCGTTTCTCACCCAGGGAACGGTGACGGCGGAGGCGGTCGTCGTGACCATCCGGACGCAGGTCACCGCAGCCGGGTCCCTCCCGATCGATTCGATATCCCCGACCGAGGCGCTCGGCGCCGGGTTCGATCCGGTGTGCCGGCCGCCGCGCAACTGGGGCAGCTGGACCACGATCGCGACCGCCCCAGCGATCGTGGCCCTGTCGCGACCCGCGGGATCGGTCACGATCACGCAAATCGTCCCGGTGACGGGAGGGTTTGCGATCAGCGGCCGGTTCTCGTTCCTCGCGCAGCGCACCGATTTCTACTCGGACCCCCTCGGCGTGCTGCCGATCCGCGGGACGTTCGTCGCGCCGCTCACCACCACGACGGGCCGGTGCTAGCGACCGGCTGCGAGCACGTGTTCGCAGATCTCGGAGGCATCGCCCCCGGCCGCGTGAGCGATGCGCAGGCCCTCGCTGCACTGACGCTCGCCGCCGCCAACGCCGCGGGTCTCCACCCGGCAGCTCCGCCTATCGCCCAAGCCGGCCCCAACGGCGTCGTGGTGGTCCTGGGCTGCCACGGCGGCCACGTCGCGTTGCACGCCGTCCCCGAAACCGGAGTCTGTTTCGCCGATGTCGTCGCCGTCGGGAAGGCGCAGCCGCAGCGCGGGCTCGACGTCATCATCCGGCGACTCGACGCCCGGGAGGTCCGCACCGACGCACGGCACCGGACTCCGGCCCCTACCACTCATTCGGAGCGGACATGAACCTATGGTCCAGCTACGCAGCGGTGCCGCTGCGGCTCGCCGTCGGCGGGGTGTTTCTCCATCACGGCATCATGAGGCTGCAGGTCGGGCTCCCGGGAACGGCCGCCTACCTGCATTCGGTCGGGGTTCCGTTCGCCAACATCTTCGCGGTGATCCTGATCGGCGTCGAGGTCGTCGGCGGGGCGCTGACGATCCTCGGCATCCTGACGCGGATCTGGGGATTGTGCTTCGTGGTGGAGATGGTCGCGGCCATCGTGCGGGTGAAACTGCCGGGACACGTGAACTTCGAGCTCCAGGCCCTGCTGCTGGCTGGTGCGGCGAGTCTGGTGGCCCTGGGCGACGGCCCCCTGGCGCTGGGGATGTCGCTGAAGCGGGGGTAGACCCCGCTTAGTGCAGGATCCGCAGCAATCCCGCTTCGGCGCTGCCGCGGATGAAGGACTCCGCATCGGTGGCCGAGATCGTCACGCCGGTCCGGGCCCAGTCCGCGGCATCGTCTTTCATTTGATGGACGATCTCTTCCCACGTCCCTTCGTAGACCCGTCCGGCGCTGGTGCGCACGCGATGGATCTCGCCGCCTACGCTCTTCTTCATCCCGGCAAGCTCGGTCAGCAGGGTGCCGAAGAGCTCCAGCTGCCGCGGGTCGTGCACCTGGCCGTCCGACCCGATCGCCTCGATCTCCGCCAGCAGGAGGTCATCAGGTGACGCGTCGGCGGTCAGCTCGCCCAGCCGCCCATTCCACGGCACGAGCTCCGGGTCGTCTTCTTTGAGCTTGTAGACACTGCGTTTCAGCTCCAGCAGCCGCCAGATCGCCAGCGTGTCGACATGATCATCGGGAGCGGTGCGCTCCAGGTGAAACAGCGCCGCTTCGTACTCGCCGCGGTCGTACAGCAAGTTGGCGAGGTAGATCCGGGCCTCGGCGTGCCCCGGGTCGAGCTCCAGCGCACGGCGCAGCCAGAACAGCGCCCCCCCCTCGTCCCCCAGCCGATGCGAGGCGTACCCGACGCATGCTGCCGCCTCCGAGGAGTCGCTGTGGGCCGTGAGCGCGACCTCGAAGAACCGGCGCGCCTGGTCGAGCACCGATTCGCGGAACAAGGCGCGCCCTACCTGCAGCATCAGGTCGTGATCGTCCTGAAAGCCGAGGCCCAAGATGCGCTCGAAGCAGGTCACGGCCCCGGCTTTGTCGCCGACTTTGAGGAGCACTTCCCCGAGGCCGGCGAGGGAGTCTTCGTGTTCGGGATCGAGCGTGAGGGCTTCTTCGAAGCTCTTGCGGGCCCAGGCGAATTCCTCCCGGGCGAGGCGGGCATATCCCATACCGACATGGAGCTCGACGGCGTTGGGGTAGAGGCTCAGCCCCTCGCGGAGCACCTCGATGGCGTCGTCGTATTGTCCTTCATTGTACAGCTGGTGTGCGCGGTCGTCGTATTCGTCGGAGCTGAGGAACGGTTCCCCAGTCATTCGAACAGGACCCCTTGGAAGGTTGCGCTATGATATGTGGTGGCGGGGAGTTACACAAGCAGGAATCCGGATTCCGGAATCCGTTGTCCGACTGCGAAGCCGCCGGACACCGGATTCCGGATACCGGACGACCTTAGTTCGGCTTCTTCGTGGTGTCGGTCGTCGCCGGCGCGGCTTCCTTCGCCTTTGCCTTCGACGTGTCGGCCGCGGCCTTCGCCTTCGGCTTGGCCTTCTGGTGCGCGGGCGCCGTCTTCGGCTTCGCCTTCGACGAATCCGGCGTCTGCGACGGCTGCTGCGCGGCGGCGAGAACAGGAGCGGCCACGAGCGCCAGCATGATGAGCATCTTCCGCATAGGTATTGCCTCCAAGGTTGGACAACGCGGCCCACCGTGGACCGCTTCGGCGGTGAGACCCGGGACCCGGCCTCGGGGTCACAGCCCCCGGGTCAGGGGCGGTCCGGACCGGGCTGGACGCGGCGGGCGCGGGACACCGTCGCCGGCGCGGGGCGCGGCGGCGGCGGGACGTTGGGAAGGAGGCTCTTCACGTGGGCCAGTGCCGCGGCGTGGGAGCGGCCGCGCTGCAGCTCCTGGACGGCGGCGGCGGCGACGTCGAGGAAGCGCAAGCCCCGGAGTCCCGCCTGGGCGGCCGCCACGATCAGATCTACCGAGGAGTCTTCGGCGAAGCGGTGGCCCACCAGGTCCGCCACGGCGTGCAGCGCCGGTCCCGTCGGCTCGCCCGGCAGCACCGCCGTCAGCTGTCCCACCAGCTCGGGGGAGAGCCCCCGCGACAGCGCGGCGGCCACGGCGGTCACTTCGGCGGGATCGGTCGGCTGCGACTCGCCCGCTTCGCGCAGCAGCGCCCGCGCGCTGCGTAGCTGGCTCGCGGAGGTGCTCACCGCCAGCACGATCTTGTCCGGAGCGACGCCCTTGGCGCCCCCTTCGAACGCCTTTTCGATCAGCGGCTGGGTGGGCAGGCCTTCACGGTGTGCGGCGACGAGGATCGAATCGATCGCCGGCCGCACCGCCTGCGGGACGCGGCCGGCGAGTCGCGCGAATCCGCTCTGCGCAGCGAGCGGAGTGGCGGCGGCCAGCAGGAAAGCGACCAGCCGCCGGGCCGTCACCGGGCCAGGGGCCGCACGAAGAGGAGGGCGTTCTGGCGGCCGAACCCGTCGTCGACGTAGCGTCCAGCCAGTGGATCGGTAACCCAGCGCTCGCCGTCCACCACGAACATGTACTCGTGCTCCCCGACGGGGAGCACCACCGAGGCCCGCCAGATGCCGTCGTGGTCGTCGTCCCGCAGCACGACGGCGCCGGGCCGCCAGTCGGTGAACGAGCCGACGACTTCGACGGACCGCGCGTCGGGGAACCGGCCCACGAACTGGGCGATCCCCTCCTGCTCACCGAGCACCGGGCCCGGGCCCCGGGCCGGGATCACGGCGATCGCGGCCAGCGCCGCGGCGAGGGCGAGACTCCAGACTGGCCGCACCGCGATCGTGACGGCGTGCCGCTCCGTGAGCCACTGCGCCACGCGTTGTCCCAGCCGCAGGGGCGGCCGGCGGACTTCGGCCATCACCCGTGCGGCCACGCTCCCCACCGGCGCCTCGGCGATAATTCGCGCCGCCCGCTGCAGCGCGGCGGACTGCTCGCGCTGCAGCGGCGTCAGGTCATCGGACGGCAACTCGCCGTCCAGCACCCTCTGCAGTTGAGGATCGATGTGCATCATTCGTACTCCTTCAGCGCTTCCAGCAGGGCCGCCCGGGCGCGGTGCACCCGCATCTTCAGCGTCGGGATCCGCTCTCCCGTGACCGCCGCCATCTCTTCGTAGCTCATCCCCTCGACATGCTTCAACAAGAACGCTTCCCGCTTCTCGGGCGACAGCGTTTCCAGCGCCCGGTCCACCTGGGCCAGCTGCTCCGCCCGCTCTGTTGCCGCTTCCGAATCCTGCGGGTCGGCGATCGGCGGCGCATCGTCCAGGGAGAGGTCCGACGTCGAACGGCGGGCGAGGTGACTGCGGCAACGATTGCCGACGATACGGTACAACCAGCTCTTCAACCGGCCGGGGTCCCGGCACGTCGCGAGGTGACGGTAGGCCCGAACCAGCCCTTCGGCCACCGCGTCGGCCGCTGCATCCGGATGTCCCAACATGCGCGTCGCATATCGGAGCAATCCGGCCTCGTACCGGCGGATCACGATCCCGAACGCCTCGGCGTCGCCCGCCAGGACCTGAGCCACCACCTCTCCGTCGGTCGGCTCCCGGCCCGTTGCGGACAAGACCCCGGCGCCGATCATTCGGTCACGGTCGGTCACGCGTGGCCAATGCCTCCCGCGCGACCAGCAGGAAGCTGGCGCCGCGCAGGCCTTCGCCCTGCACCGCGCCGGCGAACGCTTCGAGCGTCGCCTCCGCGCGGCGGCGGTAGGTGCTGTCGCCGGAGACCGCCGCCAGCCCGAGCAACAGGTGTGCCGCCCAGGCATTCGCGCCCGGCAGCATTTCATCCAGCACCGGCTTCATGCGGTCGTCCAGCACGGCCGCGGCGGGCGCGTCCCGGAGCGCGACATCGTAATAGCCGCCGGCGAAATCACCGAAGTTGTCGTTCAGGATACCCGCGAGGTCGCGGGCGACGTCGAGATAGCGCTGCCGACCGGTCGCCGTGTAGGCGGCGACGCAGGCATCGCCGACCTGCACCTGGTCCTGCAGCAATCCGGTGAGCGATCCGCTGGTGACGTGGCGCACACCGCGGCCGGGGGCGTACACCCGGCGCAGCAGCGTGTCGAGCGCCGCCACCGCGCGCCGCTGCCCCACGGAGTCGCGCAGCGCGTCCGCCGTCGTGATGGCCGACCCGATCGCGTAACCGTCGCGGTCGGCGAACACCGGCCGGCCGTCCCCGAACGTCAACCCGCGTAGCAGCGCCGCGAGGTGCTCGCGTCCGGCGGTGTAGTAGCGCGGCTCCGCCGTCGCCACCCAGGCGAGGGACAGGGCGCGGGCCAGCGATGCGCGCACGATCTCGCGCGGTTCTTCGCCCGTCGCCGCGGCGACGACCTCGGTGTCCAGCATCGCGTCGAGCGCGGTGCGCGCGACGGCCAGGGCCGTGGTATCCCCGCTCCGGATGTATTCCGTCACGAGCAGCGCCACCGATTGCGTGGACGCGACGCCGGTGAGCGCCTGCCCCGATACCACCGCCGAGGCGAGGCTCCCCCGCACCGCCGCGACTTCCGCCGCGAGGGCCGCCGGGCGCAGCACCCCATGCGCGCCGAGCGCGCGGGACAGCGTCAGCTGCCGCACGACGGCCGCGTGGCGCACCAGTTCTTCGCGCCGCTCGCGGAAGTCGCGCGCCACATCGGGGAGCAGCTGCTTCAAGCCGCGGCCCGTGACGGGGTCATCCCCGGGGAAATAGGTCCCGCCGAAAAATGGGGAGCCATCGGGAGTGAGAAAAACGGTGAGCGGATAGCCGCGCAGCCCTGCGATGGAGAGCACCGCGCCCTGATAGCGCTGTGCGACATCGGGGCGCTCATCGCGGTCGACGCGGACCGGGACGAACAACGAGTCGATCATCGCCCCGAGGTCGGGATCGGAGTACACCTCGCGATCCATCACCGTACACCAGCGGCAGTCCTCGGCGCCGACGTAGAGCAGTACCGGCCGGTCGAGCCGGGCCGCCAGCGCGAAGACCTCGCGGCTCCAGGGCTGCCAGCTCACCGGCTGCCGGGCGGCGCGGGAGAGATAGGGCGTCGCCGTGTGCGCCATCTCGTTAACGAGGGCGCCGTGCTCGGATGCGCAGGCGGGCGCGACGAGCGCGAGCGAACAGTACAGGAATGAGCGACGGTGCATGCGGGGTCGGCGAAATGTACATACCCGCCGCCGTGGTGACGCGTTCCCCCAAATCCCCTGCTCGCCTAGTGATGGATCACCCAGCCCGCGGTCAGGCTGGGAACAGGATAACTCTCTTCGCCCGACTTGATCCGTCGATACGTGTCGTCCACGCGCAGGGCGACCCCCATTTCGAACTCCGATTCGTATTCGGTTGGGGTCACGCCGGCCTGAAGGCTCGCGGTCGGTCCCGGCGCGGCGGCCTTCGTGGTGCAGGACAGTACGGCCGTCAACGTGAAGATCACTATCGTGTTGGTGCGCATCAGCGGCTCGGGTGAAGTGCGCGCCCCAACTTCACCGTGCCGTTTCAAGTCGTTTTCAAGCGGTGCAAGTCGTTGTCCCGTCCCGTTGTGCAGACGAGCCACATGCACGCGCCGTCCCCCCGCTCCCCGGTCGCTTCTGTGGGGTGTTATAGTTGGTCCGGTCCCGGGGCCCGAGGTTTGGAGCCCCGCATTAAAGCCCTGCCCTCCGGAGGAGACCTAATGGCAAAGGCTGGAAAGTCCCCGATGGCGGCCGACGAGGGGTACTGCGTGAAGTGCAAGACGAAGCGGAAGATCTCGAACGCGCAGGAAGTGAAAATGGCCAACGGCCGCCCAGCTCTCAAGGGAGTCTGTCCGGTCTGCGGCACGGGGATGTTCAAGATTCTCCCACCCAAGTAAAACCGAGAAGGCCCGGGCAACCGGGCCTTCGTTGTTTTACCGTGGTTACTGCTCCGCCATGAACGGGTAGGCGAAATCCGTGGGTGGCGCGAAATTCTCCTTCACCACCCGTGGCGACACCCAGCGGATCAGGTTGAAGAGACTCCCCGCCTTGTCGTTCGTTCCGCTGGCGCGCGCCCCACCGAACGGCTGCTGTCCCACCACCGCACCCGTCGGCTTGTCATTTACGTAGAAGTTACCCGCGGCGTAGCGCAGGGCGGCGTGGGCCTGCGCCACGGCGCCGCGATCCCGCGCGAAGATCGCCCCCGTCAACGCATAGGGGGACGTCGTATCGACCAGCGTCAGCGTCTCGGCCCAGCGGCGCTCGGGGTAGACGTGCAGCGTGAACACCGGACCGAAGATCTCCTCGCACATCGTGCGGTACGTCGGGTCGTCGGCCTGGAGCACCGTCGGCTGAATGAAGTAGCCATCCGTTCCGTCCACGCCTCCGCCGAACAGGATCTTCACCCCGGCCGCCAAACGCGCGCCCTCGATGTACCCGGAAATCTTGTCGAACGCTTTGCGATCGATCACCGCGCCCATGAAGTTCCGGAAATCGGCGGGATCGCCCACGCGCACGCGCTCGAGCATTGCCCCGATGCGGTCGCGCACCGCGGGCCACAGCGAGTCGGGGAGGTACGCCCGCGACGCCGCCGAGCACTTCTGGCCCTGATACTCGAACGCGCCGCGCACGATCGCCGTGGCGAGCGCGTCGGGGTCGGCGCTCGCGTGCGCCACGATGAAATCTTTGCCTCCCGTTTCCCCCACCAGCCGCGGGTAATCGTGATAGCTGCGCAGGTTGTGCGAGACCGTCTGCCACAGCGACTGGAACACCTCGGTCGAGCCGGTGAAATGAATGCCGCCGAGGTGACGGTCGGCGAGCAGCGCCGCGCTGATCGGCGCAGCGGGACCCGGCAGGAGATTGATCACGCCGGGCGGCAGTCCCGCTTCCTCCAGCAGCTTCATGATGAAGTAGTTCGAGTAGACGGCGGTCCCGGCTGGTTTCCAGACGACGGTCGTCCCCATGATCGCGGGCGACGCGGAGAGGTTGCCGCCGATCGACGTGAAGTTGAAGGGACTGATGGCGTAGACGAATCCCTCGAGCGGACGGTAGTCCATCAGGTTCCAGGTCCCTGCCGCCGATAGCGGTTGTTCGGCGTGGATCCGCTCGGCGAAATGCGCGTTGAAGCGGAAGAAATCGATCAGCTCGCACGCCGCGTCGATCTCCGCCTGATGCGATGTCTTGCTCTGCCCCAGCATCGTGGCCGCGTTCACCGTCGCGCGATACTTGCCGGCCAGGAGATCGGCGGCCTTCAGGAACACCGCCGCGCGCTCTTCAAGCGACGTCCGTGCCCAGTCGGGCCACGCGGCGCGGGCCGCGGCGACCGCCGCGGCGATCTCCTGCGGTCCGGCCTGATGCACCTTCGCGAGGACGTGGTGATGGCAGTGCGGCATCACGGCGTCGGCCGTTTGAGCGGTGCGGACTTCCTTGCCGCCGATGATCAGCGGGATCTCGATCGGCCGGGCGGAAAGCTCGCGCAGCGTGCGCTTCAACTCGTCGCGCTCGGGGGACCCTGGGACGTAGGATTTGACGGGTTCGTTCTGGGGGACTGGGATCTTGGGCATGGTGGTAATCTAATTCGGTATCGGAGGCGCTATCAGCTATCAGCTATCAGCTATCAGCTATCAGCTCTTAGCTGAAGGCTGACAGCTGATAGCTCATAGCGTCTTCAGTTTCGAGACCCTCGCTTCGCCACCGTCAGACTATCCGAGATCTTCGTCGCCGTCATCGGTTGCACCGGCCGCTTCGTCCCGCGGGGAATCAGGCCGTCGAGGTTCGCGAGCTCGACGGCGCTCACCGCCATGACCGTCGACGCCTGCCGCAGATCCCAGTCGATCGCCTTGTCCCAGGTGTCGGACTGCGAATGGTGGGTGTGATTGTATCCGCGGGTGATCTGGTTGAAGTTGAACCCCGGCACGCCGTACGGCAGGAACGAGAGGTGATCGGTGCCGCCCTTCATCGCGTCGGTGACCGTATCGGCGTTGAGGTCGTGCACCGGCTTGAGCAACGCCCGCCACAGGTAATACAGGTCGGGCCGGCCCTGCAGCGCCTGCCCCGTGATCGCTCCCGCGCCGTTGTCGAGCACGATCACCGCCTGGATCGAATCGGCTTCGGCGGCGTGCGTCTCGGCGTACTTGCGCGATCCGATCAGACCCTGCTCCTCCCCGGTGAACAGCACAAACCGGATCGTGCGCTTTGGCTTGACCCCCGACTTCGCGATGATGCGTGCCGCTTCGAGCGTCGCCATCGACCCGGTCCCGTTGTCGGTCGTGCCGCTGCCCAGGTCCCACGAGTCGAGGTGCGCCCCCACGATGACGACCTGCCCGGGAGCGGTGCTCCCCTTGATCTCCGCAACGGTATTCCACTGCGGCACGGAGTCGGTGGTCATCGTGTTGGCGATGCTGGCCTCGATCTGCGGGGCGGTGCCCCCGGCGATCAGGCGATCGAGCATCGCGTACTCTTCGTGCGCCACGACGATGCGGGGATAGGGGTAAATCCGGTTCGGCGAGCCGCTCATGTTGAGCAGGTCCTGCTCCTTCCCGGCGTCCACGATCTCGCCCAGGGCGCCCGCGCTGCGCAGCAGGAAGGGGAGGTCGTTGCGGAACTGCGTGATCGCCGCGCGCTGCGCGGAGTCGAGCCCGGGCGGGAGACCGAAGAGGCGCCGGAACGAATCCCGCTGTCGCTGCGAGTCGGCGGCGGCCATCGGCGGGCCGTCGTTGTTCCAGACCATCGTCGGCCCGGCCAGCATCACCCACGCTCCCTTCACCCGGGTGCGGTTGGCCGCGAGGCTCTCCGCGTTCGAGGCGTCGATCCGCACCACGGGACCCCGCACCGGCTTCCCCCCCGTCCCGGGGCACCACGCCCAACTCGCGGCCACCAGGTCATGGGTGCGCGGGGCGACGAGCCGGGCCCACATCGGGCCCCGCGTCCACGTCCCCCCGAAGTTCCACTGCTCGAGGTGCGCGCTCAGGCCATAGTCCTGGAAGCGCTTCAGCGTCCAGTCGTTGGCGGCGCGGGCCGCGGGTGAGCCCGTCAGCCGGGGGCCAATGACGTCCGAGAGATACGCGAGGTTTTTCATCACCTCGGAGCGGTCCATCCCTTCGTCCAGCAATGCGCGGACCCCCGTGGTATCGACCGTCAGGGGTTGTTGACCGAGCAACGGCCCGGCGGCACAGCACGCCAGGACCGGAAGCACTCGCAGACATGGAAATCGCATACGCCACCCTCGGATGAGCGTGGAAGAACCCTGATGATGGACGGCGGGACTCCCCTTACATCTTTAAGTATCGGTCGTCGGAGTCCGGGACGCTACGCCCGCTGCGGGGGAATCGGGATGGTGACGGTGAAGGTCGTGCCGACCCCCTCCGTCGACTTGAGCGACACCGTGCCGCCGAAAACGTCCTGTGTGACCTTGCGCACCACCGTCAGCCCCGCACCGCTGCCGCCCGGCAGCTTGGTGGTGAATCCCGGCTCGAACACCCGGTCCACGAGGTGGGCGGGAATCCCCACACCCCGGTCGGTGACCGATATCCGCAGGGTGTCGCTTTCGCGGTCGAGCCGCAGAGTAATCGGGCCGCGCCGCTCGCGGGACGCGTCGGCCGCGTTGCGCAGCAGATTGATCAGCAGCTCGTACAGCAGGTTGGGGTCGCCGTTCAGGTGGACGGTCTCGAGCCCCGTCGCCAACTCGAGCTCCGTCCCCTGCTGGCGCAGGACCCGGCCCTCGAGCGCTACCACAGAGCGCGCCACCCGCACCGCGTCGAACCGCTCGCGGCCCCGCACCATGCCGCGGGCCCGATCCTGCACTGCCTGGAGAAAGTCGAGCGCCCGGTTCAGGGCTTCCAGCACCTCCCCGAGCTCCTCCAGCAGCTCGAGCCGCCGCGGTACCGGGAGATCCTCCATGCGCCCCAGCGAGTCCATGGTGAGCTGCAACCCGGCGCGGGCGCCGGTGAGGGGATTTTTCGCCTCGTGGGCCACCACAGAAGGAAGGGCGAGGAGGTCTTTCAGCGGATCGATCGAGATTGCGGGGGGACGCTCGATCCCGATCGCCTCACGACGGTCGGATAGGCCGACGCAGAGGCCCGCCAGCTCGAGCGTCAGCCGCGTCGAGCTGCGGCGTTCCTTCCCCCCGGGCGGACCTGCCGCGGGCCGCATCCGCACCGGTGCGATGATCCACGGGCCCTGGGGTGAGCTCCGGGCTCCTACATAACGGCTGCCATTGCGGACCGGCACACCCCACTTCTTCAGGGTGTTGTCAAAATCGATGTGATTGAGGGTGAGCCGGGGTACGTCATCGCTGGAGGCCCGGGGAATCAGCGTGGGGCCGTCAGCGACCTCCCAGAGGGTCACCGGCCGGCCGTCGAGCGCTACACTCGCTTGCCGGAGGATCTCCCCGGCGTTTCCTCGAAAGGTCTCCGTGTCTACCCCCGCGTTCCCGTGGGGAGAACCATTTGGGCTCGGAAGAGCGCACCTAAAGTAGCAACTATGCCTTGCAAAGGGTACAATCAGTCCCCCCAACACGCACCGGAGGTGCCGTCATGCCGTCCATTCGTCTGCGGATATCGGGGTTTGTGACAGTTCTGGTGGTCGGCTGCGGCGGCGGCAACAGCTCCGGGCCCCCACCGCCGACCAACACCATGGCTGCCGCCGGTGGGGCTGGTCAGTCGGACACCGTCCTTGCCACCCTCTCCACCCCGCTCTCGGTGACGGTGCACGACCAGAACAACAGTCCCGTCTCGGGCATCAACATCACCTGGACCGCCCCCACCGGGGGCAAGGTGAACGGGTCGACGACCGTCGTGACGGCGACCAACGCGAGCGGGGCTGCCTCGGTGACCTTGGCGCTCGGCACGACGGCGGGCAGTCAGACTGCAACGGCGGCCTCGTCCGGCGTCAGCGGCTCGCCGGTGAGCTTCCAGGAGACCGCCACACCCGGCAATGCGTTCTCTCTCGCGCTGTCATCCCAGAGCGGCACCAACGGCCCACCCGGCGGAACGCTCACCTATAGCGTCATCGCAAAGGACAAGTACGGGAACGGCGTGGCCGGCGTGTCGGTCGCCTGGGCGGCACTCTTTGGAGGCGGATCGGTGACCCCTCCTAATAACGCAACCGGCGGGGGTGGCATTGCATCGACTCAGCATCAGCTCGGACCGACTGACGGACAAGACACCGTAACGGCAACCGCTGGCACGCTGCAGGGCTCGCCCGTGAAAATCGCTGCCCTGATTCAAACGATTCCGACCACCGCCTCGGTGGACTTGGGCGACAACTTTTTCAAGAGCGCGCGGAACGGGAGCGAGAACCCCGCCGTCGATACGATTGCCGCAGGGGGGAAAGTCACCTGGACATGGGGGGGGGCGAATAGCCACAGCGTACATTCCACCGGGTCGCCCACCTTCACGAGTAGCACGACCATGGCAGCCAGCGGGACTTACTCGTTCACATTCAATTCAGCAGGCACCTACCAATACAATTGCATCGTGCACGGAAACGCGATGACGGGGACGATTGTGGTCAGATAGTCGATCCCGATCAGATCGACTAAGGTTTCGCGGAATGGCCGGTGGCGAGGGTCCCCTCGGCACCGGCGCATTCTCGGTCCACTCTCACCAGGAGGTGCGCGGATGCCGACGTGTCGTCAGTATGCGTCGTGGATTCTCGCGGGTCTGGTCCTGGGATGTGGGGGCGGCGGTGGCTCCGGCCCGGGGCCGACCCCTGCGATCGTGATCAAAACGGCGGGCGACGCTCAGGTGGGCCCGGCGGGGTCGGCCCTGGCCAGCCCGTTGGAGGTCACCGTCAAAGACGCCCAGGGGAATCCCGTTTCGGGGGCTGACGTCGCCTTCGCCGCCGCAACCGGCGGCGGATCGGTTGCCCCCGCCAGCGCCACGACCGGAGCCGACGGAAAGGCCTCGACCGTCCGTACCCTGGGCACGGGAGCCGGCACTCAGACTACCTCGGCAACCGTCACCGGCGTCGCACCGGCATCCTTCTCGAGCGTCGCGACGATCAACGGGGCCGTCACCATCACCGCGAGCGGTTCCGCTGCACGCGCCGACACGGTCAATGGGACGGCCGTGCCCGACCTCACCGTCACCGTGAAGGACCCGAACGGCGCCGGCGTCTCCGGGATCGTCGTGACGTGGACGGTGTCGGGGGGCGGACACCTCTCCCAGCTGGTCGATACGACCGATGGGGCCGGCCAGTCGAGCGTGACGTGGAAATTCGATTCGATCGCCGACACACAGACCGCCCGGGCTGCAGTCAGCGGACTCGTCGGCTCCCCCGTTGTCTTCACGGGATCCGCAACGGCGGGAACCGCCGCCACGATCGCCTCCAAGTCCGGCGACCTCCAAGCCGGCCCAGTCAGTGGGGCACTGCCGGTCAGCGTGCTCGTGACCGATTCCTATGGGAACGGCAGGTCCGGGGTCTCGGTGAGCTGGGCCGCGGTAGGGGGAGGGTCCGTCGCCTCGGCGTCGACGATCAGTGATGCGCAGGGAATCGCGACGGTGTCGCGTTTGCTGGGAGCCGCTCCCGGAGCGTATGGGACGACGGCCAGCGTCGCGGGTCTCGCCGGGTCGCCCGTCACATTCTCCGACACGGCCGCCCTGGTGACGGGGATCCAGGTGGGGAACGGAGGGAACATCTTCAACCCTCCCACCGCGACCGTCACGCACGGTGACTTCGTGACGTTCACCTGGGCCGGCGGCGTCACTCACAACGTGACATGGGACTCGGCCCCGGCAGGAGCGCAGCCGCCCGACTCCCCCTCGCAAACCTCCGGATCCTTCACCGTGCGACTCACGGCCGTGGGGCCCTACGCCTATCACTGCACCTTCCACGGCAGTCCCGGCGCGGGCATGCACGGCAGCATCGACGCCAACTGATTCTCATCCCACCGTGCGCAGTGGCGGGGGGAGTTCCCCTCGCCACTGCCGTTTTGGGGTAGATTTCCCCCCGCCTTTTCCCCTCGAGGGTCCGTCGTGGTCCGTCCGACTTTCCTTCTTCTGGTTGCCCTGACCTCTTCACTCGCCGCTCAGCAGGATCCCGCGATTCATGGTTTCCCGAACGCGCAGCAGGA
>DASSIL010000258.1:0-12346 GCA_035691925.1 Gemmatimonadales bacterium | reverse complement strand
CGCCGGGGGCACGCCGGACCAGCCGGGCTGGGATCAGGAGGAGCCCGCGCTGTTCGGGACGCTGACGACGCCCGAGGGAGACCGGCGCATTCCGACGATTCCCTCGAGCTTCACGCACTATTACGAAAATGTTCGCGACGCCATTCTGGGGAACGCATCGCTCGCGGTGACACCCGAGCAGGCGCTCGACGTCATGCGGGGGCTGGAGCTGGCGGTCATCAGCAGCCAGCAGCGCTGTGCGGTGCCGTGGGGGTCGGCCTAGGAAGTTTCCGCGAAGCACCTTGCGCCGGCTGCCGGAGAGTCACATCGGGTGGCGCCGGTAACGCTGGCCGCAGGTTCCGGCGGTGTGAGTTTCCTCACACACTGCTCGGCCGGTTACATGAGCGCACTTCCCGTCTGACCCGTCTCATCGGCAACTGAGCGCTGCAGCGCATGTTCCGATTTCGCGTGATGCGGCGCACGGCTCCGTACATGCGAAATCGCGACTCTATCGCGCGCCCTTTCTTTCACGAAGAGGCTCGAGATGCGCGTTCCCATAGTTCTGCTGGGTCTGGTGGCCACGCCGTTGGCCGTGGTCGCCGCCCAGAGCGGATCGGCGGCGGTCAAAGACCCCGCGCAATGCGCGGTCGCCGACGCGAACCGCTCGCCCCAATCCTGGTCGCGGGACCGGAAGCCCGATCCGCAAGGCCGGTCTCGGACCGGGTGCTCTCCGGTTGCGCCGCCGTCGGCGGGGGATCCGCCGCCGCCGCCCCCACCGCCGCCGGATACGACGCCGACGCAGCCGCCGCCGCCACCGCCAGGGTCGGTGTCGATCGACGGGAACGTCTGGAACGACGGCACCGGAGCGGCGCTGGTCGGCTGGACCGTGACGGTCTCCGGTCCGGTGAACAGCAGCACGGTGACGGATGCGAACGGGCACTACCTCTTCTCGGGGATTCCCGCGGGCACCTACACCGTCTGCGAGGTAGTGCAGTCGGGTTGGAGTCAGGATTTTCCGACGATGCCAGCGGCGTGTGCTTCAGGGAAGGGCTACAGCTTCACGCTCAGCGCCGGCGGGAGTGGATCGTTCGTCGACTTTGGGAACCTGGCGCTGTAAACGGCAGCAGGGCGCGCATCACAGGAGCCTCACACCGGACTGCGGTGTGAGGCTTCTGCTTTTCCGTCCGGCCGGCGAAGTTTGGGCGCATGAGCGACGCGCGCGAGCGACCCACGCGGCTGGCGGTCCCACTGACCGCAGACGACCACGCGCAAGGACCGGCAGACGCGCCGCTGACGCTGGTACAGTACGCCGACTACGAGTGCCCCGATTCCCGTCGCGCCTATCCGGTCGTCAAGGCGCTGCAGCGTCGCTTCGGTCCGCGTCTGCGGTTCGTGTTTCGTCACTTCCCCCTCAAGCAAGTCCACGAGCAGGCCGAGCACGCCGCGGAGGTTGCGGAAGCGGCCGGCGCCCAGGGGAAGTACTGGGAGATGCACGACCGCCTGTTCGAGCGGCAGTTCGCGCTGGATGACGTGTATCTCATTGAATACGCCGCGGATCTCGGTCTCGATGCCGCACGGGTGCAGCGGGAGCTGACCGACCACATCCACCTGCCGCACGTCCGTGCCGATTTCAAGGGAGGCCTGGAGAGCGGCGTGAAAGGGACGCCGACCTTTTTCCTAAACGGCGTGCGGTTCCGCGGTCCCTGGGACGAGGAAAAGCTGGCCCAGGCGCTGGAGCAGGCCGGCAGCGCGGCGGGGTAGCGACGGATGCACGAGTTCGAGGTCGTCCTGGCCTTGCTCGTGGCCATCGTGGCGCTCGGTCTCGTGGCGCAGCGGCTCGGGCTGCCCGCGCCAGCGCTGTTCGTGCTCGGCGGCCTCGGCATCGCCCTCGTGCCCGGGCTGCCGCCCGTCGCCTTCGAGCCGCACGTCATCTTCACCATATTCGTGCCGCCGCTCCTGTACCGTGCGTCGCTGCTCGCCTCATGGCGCGACCTGCAGGCCAACTTCCGGCCGATCATGCTGCTCAGTGTAGGACTCGTCGTCTTCACGACGATCGTCGTCGGCGTTGCGGTGCATGCCGTCCTCCCCGGGTTGCCGTTGGGCGCGGCGTTCGCACTGGGCGCGCTCGTGTCGCCGCCCGACGCCGCCGCCGCGACCGCGTTTCTCCGCCAGCTCGTGGTGCCGCGCCGCATCGCGACGATTCTCGAGGGGGAGGGACTGGTCAACGACGCCACGGCGATCATCGCGTATCGCATGGCGGTGGCGGCGGTCGTCACCGGAACGTTCTCGCTCGGCACGGCGGGGCTCGAATTCCTGCGCGTCGGCTCGCTCGGGGTCGCGGTCGGGTTCGCCGTCGGCTGGCTCGTGCGACGGTTGCGAGAGCGGATCCACGCTCCCGAAATCGAGACGACGATCTCACTGCTCACGCCGTTCGCCGCGTTCCTCCCCGCCGAAGCCGTCGGCGTCTCGGGGGTGCTCGCCGTGGTCACGGCCGGGCTCTATCTGGCTCGTTTCGGGCCGCGACTCCTGGCACCGGACACGCGAATCCAGACCGAGGGGATGTGGGGGGTCGTCGGATTCATCCTCGAGGGCCTGACGTTCATCTTCGTGGGCCTCGAGCTGCGCGAGGTGCAGGGGCTGCTCGGGACGTACTCACTTACAGCGCTCGTGCTGGCCGCCGCCGTCGTCAGCCTGGCGACGCTCGGAGCGCGCCTCCTCTGGGTTTTTGCGTCGAGCTACATGCCGCGCCGGCTTCGTTTCGGCGCCGGGCATCGGGACCCGTTCGTTTCCTGGCGCTATGTGTTCTTCATCGGATGGGCCGGGCTGCGCGGGGCCGATTCGCTGGTGCTGGCATTGGCGCTGCCGCTCGTCACCAGCACCGGCGCGCCCTTCCCGGGGCGCGACCTGATCATCTTTCTGACGTACGCGGTCATCCTCGTGACGCTTCTGGCGCAGGGGTTCTCGCTGCGGCCCATCGTGAACCGACTGGGGATCTGCGACACCGGCGAGATCAGGAGGTTGGAAGAAGCGCACGCGCGCGAGCAGGCGTCGGCCGCGGCATTGCGGCGCCTCAACGAGCTGGCGGCGGATCTGGACGGCGAGCTGGTCGCAGAGCTGCGATCGCGCTACGACCATCGCCAACGCCGCTACGGCGCGCGCGTGCGTGCCGAGCGCGACGGAGCGGAGGAGCGGCTGGCGGAGGGTCGCCGGAACGTGCTGCGGGAGCTGCTGGAGGCAGAGCGCGGGGCAGTGCTCAAGCTGCGGGACAAAGGGATGATCGGCGACCATGTGTTACGACGGGTGCAGCGGGACCTGGACCTCGAAGCGTTGCTTCTGGGGCTGCGATAATTCGGGAAGGCAGCGGCGATGGCACGGAGCAGGAAGACCAACTTTTCGATAGCGGCCGCGGCAGTTGCTCGCCAGGATCGTGTGATGGCCGGACTCATGCAGCGCACCGGCCCCTTCCATCTGCCGCGCACAGCGCGGAGTCACTTTGCCGCCCTCGCCGAGAGTATCCACTATCAGCAGCTTGCCGGCTCGGCAGCGGCCGCGATCCACCGACGATTCGTCGCGCTGTTCGACGGGCGGCCAATGCCGGAAGCGGTTCTCGCCCTGCATCCCCGGGCGCTCCGCGCCGCCGGGCTCTCGCGGAGCAAGGTCGCCTCCCTGCGTGATCTGGCCGCGAAGGTCGTGGATGGGACGGTTCCACTCCGGGGCATCGGCCGGCGGTCGGACGAGGACATCATCACGCGGCTGTCGGTCGTGCGGGGCATCGGACGGTGGACGGCGGAGATGTTCCTGATTTTCCAGCTGCGCCGCCTGGATGTGTGGCCGGTGGGCGACTACGGCGTTCGCCTGGGCTACTCGCTCGCCTACGGTTTGCGGAAGCTGCCGACGCCCGCGCGGCTGCAGGTCGAAGGTGAACGGTTCCGGCCGTATCGGACGGTGGCCGCATGGTATTGCTGGCGCGCCGTCCATGAACACCGCAAGCAGCCGCTATGACCGAGGTGCCTCCCGAGATTCAGGGGGCGCCATTACGAGGAGTGTTCCCACCGTGCCACGATACGCGGCGATTCTCCGGGGTGTGATGCCGATGTACGTGAAGATGCCCGATCTCCGGCAGGCCTTTGAGGCGGCCGGCTTCACCGAAGTCGAGACGGTGTTGTCGAGCGGCAACGTGGTGTTTACGGCGCGGAGCGCTCCCGCAACGGCCCTCCAACGCAAAGCCGAGGCGGCGATGGAGCGCCGGCTCGGCAAAGCGTATCTCACGATCATACGGACGATCGCGGAACTTCAGGACCTGCTCGCGTCAGACCCATTTCGCGCCTTCAAGCTCAAGCCGGGTGCAAAACGCATCGTGACATTCCTGCGGCAGCCTCCCGCCAGACGGGTCGCGCTCCCGGTGGAACAGTCGGGCGCGCGCATCCTTGCAGTGAAGGGGAGCGAGGCCTTCAGCGCCTACCTGCCGACCCCTGATGGGCCGGTGTTCATGACGCTCATCGAGAAGACATTTGGCAAGGACCAGACGACCCGAACCTGGGATACAGTCGCCAAGATTGCGCGGTAGATTCATCCGCTTCGCGGCAACCTCGGAGGAAACACGTGGGGAAGGGCACGATAGCGATCTTGACCGGCGGCGGGGACGTCCCCGGACTGAACCCGGCGATTCGCGCCATCACGATCCGCGCACTGCGGGACGGCTATGAGGTGGTGGGGATCCGCCACGGCTGGGGCGGACTCGTCGACTACATCCCCGACGCCAAGGCCGACAACAGCGAACACGTGCAGCCGCTGAGCGAGGCGATCGTCAATCGCGCCGGCCGCACGGGCGGCACCTTTCTCCACACCTCCCGGGTGCGGCCCAGCCATTTGCCGCGCGAGCGGGTCCCGGCGCACCTCACGGGCTATGACCAGCCGGTCAACGACCTGACGAAGGACGTGCTGAAGAACCTCGCGCACATCGGGGTGGACGTGCTGATCCCGATCGGCGGCGACGATACGTTGAGCTACGGAAAACGGCTGCACGACGAGGGGATGCACGTCGTCGCGATCCCGAAGACGATGGATAACGACGTCTACGGAACCGACTACTGCATCGGCTTCAGCACCTGTGTGACGCGGACCATCGAGCTGACCCACCGGCTGCGCACCTCGGCCGGCTCGCACGAGCGCTTCCTCGTGATCGAGGTGTTCGGGCGCTACGCCGGCTTCACGGCGCTGTTGCCGACGATGGCCGGCGCCGCCGACCGCTGCGTCATCCCCGAGCATCCCGTGGACGTGGAGCGTCTGGCGGAGCTGCTCACCATGGATCGCAACAAGAACCCGAGCCGCTACGCCGTCGTGCTCGTCTCGGAGGGCGCGCGCATGGCGTCGCAGGAAGCGATGAGCTTCGAGGGAGACGAGGCCGACATGTTCGGGCACCGCAAGCTCGGCGGCATCGGGGACCAGGTGGGCTCGGCACTGAAGGTGGCGTCGTCGCGCTACAACAAGGGCCGCAAGATCGACATCGTGAACCAGCGCCTCGGCTACCTGGTCCGCTCCGGCGACCCGGATGCGCTCGACTCGATCGTGCCGATGGCGTTCGGCAACCTGGCGCTCGATCTGATCATGCGCAAGGAATACGGGCGGCTCGTCAGCATCCACAAGGGATTCTACGACAGCGTGCCGATCACGAGCGTCACGTCGGAGAAGAAAACCGTCGACGTCTCCAAGTACTACAATACGGATCGGCTGCGGCCGATCTACCAGTTCGACGGCGCGCCGCTGTTCATCATGACGAGCGACTGATGGCGCCACGACTGCTCGGCGGAGCCCTGCTGCTCGTGCCAGCGCTGGCGGTCGCGCAGCAGGCGCCGCCGCCGGATCTCGCGAGCCACCACGTCTTCACCCTTGCGCAGTTCACGTTCGAGAACGGCACGACCGTTCCGAACGTGAAGGTCGTCTACGGCACGTATGGCCGGTTGAACGCGCGCAAGGACAACGTCATTCTCCTGCCGTCGCACTACCTTGCCGATCATCACGGCTACGACTGGCTGATCGGCCCGGGGCTGGCGCTCGACACCGCGCGCGACTTCCTCGTCGCGACGGAGTTGTTCGGGAACGGCCACTCGTCGTCGCCCAGCAACACGCCTGAGCCGTTCCACGGGCCGCGCTTTCCGGTAGCCACGATTCGCGACAACGTCGAAGCGGTCCACCGCCTGCTGGTCGACGACCTCGGCATCACGCACCTCCGCGCCATCATCGGCTTCTCGATGGGCGCCGAGCAGGCGTTTCAGTGGGCGGTGAGCTACCCGGACTTCATGGATCGCATCGTCGCGACTTCCGGAACGGCGAAATGCTGGCCGCACGGCGTCGTGCGGCTCGAGGCACAGATCCAGGCGATCGAGCTGGATACCGCGTTTCACGGCGGGGAGTACACCGCTCAGCCGAAGCGCGGCGTCGAGCTGTTCAGTCTCATCTGGGAAGGGTGGCTCTTCTCCCAGGAGTGGTGGCGCCGCGAGCTGTGGCGACAGACGGCACCCGCTGGGACGACATTCGAGGGGTTCGTCACCAACCTCGAGCAGAACTTCATTCCCGGCGCAGACGCCAACGATCTCATTCTCCAGGCCCGTACCTGGGAGCGCCATGACGTCGGCACGACGAAAGGGTTCAATGGCAGCGTAGAGAAGGCACTCGGTGCCATCCGGGTGCCGGTGCTGTACATGCCGTCGGAGACGGACCTGTACTTCCCGGTGTCGGACGCCCGCTACGAGGCCGGCTTCATCCGGCAGGTGTCGCTCATACCGATTCCGTCCGTCTGGGGACATCCCGCCGGTGCGGGCGCGGATACTTCCGACGCGCGCTTCTTGAACCAGCACATCGCCGCGTTCCTGAGCTCGAGCCACTAGGTCACAGGCTCCTTCACATTCCCTTCCTGTTGTCTTCACGCCGGATGCGGAGCATTAGCGTATGCGCGTCCGGCGGTTCGGCACCCTCACCGACGAGCTGAAGCCTGCATTAGCGGACGTGCAGGTGACGGTCGAGGCTGCCCGTTGTCTGGAGTGCGGCGGTCCGTTTGCGGCCCCTCCCTGCACCTTGGCCTGTCCGGCGGGGGTCGACGTCCCCGGATTCGTCGGGGCGATCGCGCGCGGGGACTTCGCAGGCGCCGCCCGGACGATTTTCTCCGCCAACATCTTGGGGGGCAGCTGCGCCCGAGTCTGCCCCGTCGAGGAGCTGTGCGAGGGAGCGTGCGTGCTGGCGCGCGCCGGGCGTTACCCCGTGCGCATCGGCCAGCTGCAGCGCTACGCAGCGGATCGGGCCCTGGCGCAGAGCCCCGAGCTGCGAGGACGGGTGCCGAATGGCCGGCACGTCGCCGTCATCGGCGCCGGTCCCGCCGGTCTGGCCTGTGCGGCCGAGCTCGCCGCCCTCGGGTATGCCGTCACGATCTACGAGTCCCGCGAGGCCTCGGGTGGTTTGATTCGCTACGCCATTGCCCCTTACCGCCAGATCGCCGAACCGCTGCCGCAGGAGGCCGAACGCATCGCGGCGCTGGGCGTCCGCTTCGTCATGGGGTTTGCGGTCGACCGTCCCGATCGACTGCTGCAGATCGAGAACGGCGCGGACGCCGTTTTCCTCGGTGTCGGGCTCGGGAAGGACCTGGACGGCGGCTACGCCGGCTCCGACCTGCCGGGCGTCTGGCCCTCGCTCGAGTTCATCGAGCAGCTGAAGACCGGGACCCCCCCCGCGGTCGGACGACGTGTGGCGGTGATCGGCTGCGGCAACACAGCGATCGACGCCGCCCGCGAAGCGCTGCGACTCGGCGCCTCCCACGTCAGTATCCTGTATCGCCGGACCGCCGCCGAGATGCCGGCCTATGCGCACGAGTATCGCGAAGCGGTGGACGAGGGCGTCGAATTCCGCTGGCTGACGAACCCCCTCCGCTTCGTCGGCCGTGGCCGGCTGCGCGGCGTGGAGTGCGAGCGCATGCAGCTTGGGGCTCCAGACGCCTCAGGGCGTGCACGTCCCGAGCCGATCCCGAACAGCACGATGACGATACCGGTCGACACTGCCATCGTGGCGATCGGCCAGGCGCCGCGCGCCGAGTTCCTCGGCTGGATTCCGGGTCTGGAGCTCGACCGCGGGAAGATCCGGGTCGACCCGGCGACGGGCCGCACCACGAACCCCAAGTACTTCGCCGGTGGCGACGCGGTGAACGGCGGAGCGACGGCGGTTGCGGCGGTGGGGGCGGGGAAGCGCGCGGCGTGGGGCATCCACCGCTCGCTCACCGGCCTGCACCCCGCGGTCCCGGCACCCACGCCGGCAGCGGCGCCGCCGGTAGAAGCCGGTGCCGTGTGGCGTTACGAACAAGGCGATGCGGCACTGATCGTCAACCGCGCCTGGTGCAAGGCATGCGATCTGTGCGTGGAGGTATGTCCCACCGGCGTCCTCGCCCTCGACGCGTCGGATCGCATCACGGTGAGTGACATCTCCCGCTGCATCTTCTGCGGGCTGTGCGTGTTGCGGTGTCCCGATTATGTCTTCGTCCTCGAGCGCGCGGGAGCGCTGCTCACGGCGATCGCGGACTCCGTCGCCGCTCCCGGAGATCTCCATGACGCGTGAGCGGCGGGTCCCCCTCATCCAGGGCAACGAAGCCTGCGCGCTGGGGGCGCTGCGCGCCGGGTGCACCTTCTACGCCGGATACCCGATTACCCCCGCCTCGGAGATCATGGAGACGCTCGCGCGGCGCCTCCCGGCGGTGGGCGGCACGTTCATTCAGATGGAGGACGAAATCGCGGCGATTGCGGCGGTGATCGGCGCCGCATGGGCGGGGGCGAAGGCGATGACCGCCACCTCGGGGCCCGGGTTCTCGCTGATGCAGGAGAACCTGGGTTATGCGGCCATGACCGAGACCCCGTGCGTGATCGTGGACTCGCAGCGCGCCGGGCCGAGCACGGGACTGCCGACGTTGACCTCGCAAGGCGACGTGATGCAGGCCCGGTGGGGCACGCACGGCGACCGTGCGGCACTCGTGCTCACCGCGTCGTCGGTCCGCGATGTCTACGAGATGACGGTCACGGCCTTCAACCTGAGCGAGCGGCACCGCCTCCCGGTGGTGCTGCTGCTCGACGCGACGCTGTCGCACATGCGGGAGAACGTCACGCTGCCCGAGGTGCAGGTGGAAGACCGCCGGGCTCCGTCGTCTCCCGAAGGATTCGAGCCGTTCGCCGGCGCGGAGTTCCTGCCGTTCGGGGCGGGCGCACGGATTGTGGTGACCGGACTCGCGCACCAGGCATCCGGGCGGCCCGCGGCGTCGGACGGCGCCGGCGCCGAGCGGATGTTGCGCCGCGCGATGGCGGATGTCGAAGCCGACCCCGATGTGTTCCTGCATCGCGCCGAGGACACCGATGATGCCGAGCTCGTGATCCTCGCGTATGGGATCACGGCGCGAGCGGCGAAGGCGGCGGTGCGCGCGCTGCGCGCCGACGGGGTGCGCGCGGGGCTCGTCGAGCTGCAAACGCTGTGGCCGTTCCCCGAGAGTCTCGTGGCGCGGCTCGCGAGCGAGACCGGCGTGCTGCTCGTTCCCGAGCTCAATCTCGGACAGCTGGTCCTGCCGGTGCGGGCGGCGGCTGCGGGCGGCGCCCGGGTCGTTCCACTGAACCGTGCCGACGGCGTGCTGTTCTCGCCGGACGACATCGTCCGCGCTGCACGCGGCGCCATGACGGGCCGGGAGGTGTCCCGTGTCTAAGACCGGCCAGGACCTTCGCAGGTATCTGCGCGTGGAGATGATGCCCAACGTGTGGTGCCCCGGCTGCGGCCACGGCAACATCAGCCGCGCCGTCGCCACGGCAATGGACTCGATGTCGCTCGACCCCGATCAGGTCGTGCTCGTCGGCGGAATCGGCTGCGCCGGGCGCACGCCGTTCTACATGAACACGCACGCCATGCACACCACGCACGGCCGCGCGCTGGCGTACGCCACTGGAGTGAAGCTCGCCAAGCCGTCGCTCACCGTGATCGCGCTGCTCGGCGACGGCGACGCCCTGGCGATCGGCGGCAATCACTTCCTGCACGCCTGCCGCCGCAACATCGACATCACCGCCGTCGTGTACAACAACGGCATCTACGGCATGACCGGGGGCCAGGCAGCGCCGACCACCCCCGAGGGGTTTCGCTCCGCCACCACGACGCTCGGCAACATCGAGCCGCCGTTCGACATCGTGAGCCTGGCGCTCGCGGCGGGGGCGACCTACGTGGCGCGTACCACGACCTTCGACGCGCGGGAGATGCCGGCGCTGATCGAGGCGGCGATCCGGCATCGCGGCTTCTCGGTGGTCGAGATCCTCACCCAGTGCCCCACCTATTACGGCCGGTTGAACCGCCTCGGCAATGCCTCGCAGATGCTCGACTACGAGCGCGATATCACCGTGCCGCTCGTCGAGCTCACCCGCGACGAGGTGGCGCGCGGGCTGCCGATCGGCGTGTTCCGGGACGAGGCGAAGCCCGAATACGGCGATCGCTACCGGGCGCTCGTCGAGCGCGCCGTCCGGGGAGACGACGTATGACCTACCGGGGCGACGTGTTGCGGGTTCGCCTCTCGGGGCGCGGAGGTCAGGGGCTCATTCTGGCGGGCCTGGTGCTCGCGGAGGCGGGGAGCCGCGAGGGACTGCACGTCGTGCAAACGCAGAGCTACGGCCCGGAGGCGCGGCTCGGCGCGAGCAAGTCGGACGTGATTCTCTCGCGCGAGGACATCGCGTTTCCCGGCGTCACGGAGCCCGACGTGCTGCTCTGCCTGTCGCGCGACGCATTCTCGAAGTACGGCGCCACCGCGGCGGCCGGCGGTCTGCGCCTAGTCGACCGGCAGGTCGCCGCGGAGATTCCCGTGGGAGACGCGCTGGTACTGCCGCTCGTCGACACGGCGCAATCCATCGGCGACGTCATCGTGACGAACGTCGTCGCGCTGGGCGCCCTCGTCGCCCTATCGGGCGCGGTGAGCCGGTCCAGCCTGCGGGACGCGTTGCGCGGTCGCGTCAAGCCACAGCTGGTCGACTTGAACGAGCGCGCACTCGCCGCCGGGTGGGAGCTGGGAGAAAAGGCCGCGAGCCCCATTCTTCCGGCGACGAGTCGCTAGGCGACGTTCGCCGGACGACCGCGGATCGTTTCTCTCACCTTGGCGGCCGTGGCCGGGCTCACGACGCGCAGGATCAGGTACAGGCCGTACCCCATGCACGCCAGCACGAGCACCGAGATGGCGAGGCCGAGCAACACGCCGACCAGCCCCAGGACGATCTTGAAGACGAGCAGGGCCACGAACGCCAGCACCGCGAACCCCAGGATCTTGCGCAGCATTCCCACCTCCTTCAGGTCATCGATTCAATCTGCCTAGAGTAACTCGAAGGCGCATTGAGCTTGGTCTGAGACGTGCTTCATGGTCGAGCATCCTCCCGCGGACCTGAAACAAAACGGCGAGCTTGCGCTCGCCGTTTCGTGGCCACTGCTGTCGCTCTAGTGATGTGCCAAGTCCCGCACCTGCGCGGCCAGCGTCTTCACTTTCCCCGCGTCGGACGACGTCGCGGCGTCGCGGTCGAGCTGCGTGGCGAGTGACGTCAGCGCACTGCTCCGGGCCGCACCCTTTTTCGCTTCAGCAGCGCTGAGGGCACTGCGCACCGCCTGAATCCGCGCCGCCGCGAGGCCGTGCGACCGCTCGAGCTGATCGACATAGGCGCGCGAAACCACGAAGCTCGCCGGCCAGACGATCTGCTGCTGATCCTGCACGTTCTGCGACTCGAGCCGCACCAGCTTCGCGGCATCCAGCTCGTTTCGGGTCAGCTGCGCGGAGGGTTGCAGCTCGAGGATGTCGAGGCCGCGGGCGATCTCCGAGCTGTAGATGAGGCCATTGTACCAGTACGCCGACCACGAGCCGGCAATGTCCAGTTTCGTCGAGTCCATGGGGCCGCGGTCGAAGAACGCGATTTCCACCGGATGCGCGGGGTCGGTCCAGTCGAACACCGAGACGCCGCCCTGATACCAGCCTTGCACCATGATGTCGCGGCCGGGGACGGGAATCAGGTTACCGTTGTGGGCGACGCAGTTTTCCTTGTCGGTTTGCGGCGCCGGCAGCTTGTAGTATCCCGCGAACGTCAGGGTGCCGTTCGCGATCGTGAACAGCGCATCCGCGCCCCATTGTGGCCGGTCGGTCTTGCGGCACTTCGGCCCCACGCCGCCGCCCCATTCGTCGGTGAACAGCACTTTGCTGCCATCGTTGTTGAACGTCGCCGAATGCCAGTACGAGAAGTTCGAGTCGGACGCGGCGGCGATGCGCGTCGGGTGCGCGGCGTCCTTGATGTCGAGCAACAGGCCGTACTCGGCGCACGCCCCCGCGCCGATACCG
>DASSIL010000257.1:0-15769 GCA_035691925.1 Gemmatimonadales bacterium | reverse complement strand
CCGCGGGCGAGAGCAGCGGATCGACGAGCCCCAGCTCGGCGAGCACCGGCGCGCTCGTCCCCGCGAGCTTCCCGCCCTGGTACGCCCAGAGATCGGCGTCGAGCGACTGCCCGAGGAGGGCCACCAGGGAGGCGAGCTTCTCGGGGTCCTCCACCGGCGCCGCGTTGGCGCTCGCGGCCGCATCGCGTAGCGTCTGGTGAATCATCAGGTCGCCGGAAGCGCGCGTGGTGTCGCCCAACCGGGCGAAGCTCCAGACGGAGAACGCAATCAGCGGAGCGACGAAAAATGCCGCGAGCACGATCGTCAGCCGGCCGCGATAGCTCGTCAGGGCACTGCGGGGAATCGGCCACATCGGCCGCCAGCCTTCCACCACCACGCGTCCGATGCCCCACGCCATCGCGAGCAGCAGCACGTCGAACAGCACGACGAGAATGGCGCGGACGAGGAGCGGCCATGGGCCGCGCAGTTCGACGGTGAGGTGGACGAGCGCGTTGCTTCTCGGGAGCACGACGCCGAGATGTCCGTGGGCCGTCCAGCCGGAGCGCGTCCACCGCACCGCCCGCGGCCCCGGCCCGGAGACGGGGAGCGTGAACGTCACGGCGTAGGGCGGCTCGAGCGCCGGCTCGCCGCGCAGGAACCGGGCGATGCGGCTCTCGGGAAGCAGCCGCGAGCGCGGGCCTACCCCGACCGTGAGCGTGACGTCGCCGGGAACGGGGGTCGTGAGGACGTAGTGCACTCCCCACATGCGCTCGAGGCGCTCGACGGTCGGCCCGGTGGTGGGCTCGGTGCGCGCGAAAGCGGCGAGCAGCGGCGTCGGGAGGTCGACGGTGGCGAGTCGCAGCTCGGCCTGCTCGTCGCCGCGGGGCCCCCAGACGGCGAGCGTCGTGGGATAGTCCTCGTCGGCGAGGGGAGAGCCGCGCCACAGGGCGTACAGATCGGCCGCGGTGCGGGGTGGCGGGTCCTCCATCACCTGCGCGCCGAGCCGGTCGAGGGCCGCGACCGCCAGCGGATCGGGTTCCTGCCCCAGTCGCTGTGCGTCGCGCTCGGCGAGGGCGAGGCGCCCTTCGACGGCGGCGCCCCAGGTGACGAGTGCCGCCGCCGTCCCGGCGACGACGGCAATGCCGGGGAGTGCCCAGCGGCGTGGCGCGGGCACGATTACGCCGACCAGTGCCGGCAGCCAGAGGAACGTGTACCACTCGGGCCAGGCGCCGGAGGGTTGCCACAGAAACAGACCCGCGAGCCCGGCGCCGACCGCCCAGGCCGACGCGGCGATGACGGGCCAGCGGCGGCGCGGCGGATCCACCGGCCCCCGCACCAGCGCCGCCGCGAACAGCACCAGAGCCATCCCCGCGACCGCGAGCGCCGTTTCCCACGACAGCCAGAGCCCGATGCTCACCCCCTTCGCGGGCGGTGCGATCCCGCGCCCGAGATACCGAACGAAGTAGGGGGCGTAGACGAGCAGCAGTCCGGCGAGCGGCACGTTCCACCAGCGGCGCGGGCTCCCGCGGCGCCACAGGGCACCCGCCGCGAGCAGCGCCAGCCCAGCGAGCGCCAGGAGCGAGCCCGCGGAATCCGAGAATTCGCCCAGCAGCGGCCGGTAGAAGGTGGCCGGGGAAAAGAGCGCCGGCGGGAGAACGGCGGGGCCGAAGAGTCCACGCGCCACCGCCCACGCCGCTCCCGCCGTCACGAACCAGCGCCAGCGACCGGGAGGCGCGGCGAAGAGCAGCAGGAGCAGCAGCACGGCGACCACGATCACCGCGCGAGTGGCGACGGCCGAAAGCGTCGCGAGCTTGGCGTCCCCCTGCGATGGTGGCCGCGGGCGCACCACGAGGAGCGGGGCGCTCTTGTCACACGCCTGGGGACAGATGTCGAACTCGTCGGTGTCGCGCGCTGCGACGTCGGGGGCATCGAAGCGCAGCTCCACACCGTGCGACCGGGCGAACAGCACCGACAGAGCGCCGCCGCGGTCGGCGATGGCGGGCGCGGCATCGAGCAACACGGTGCCGACCGCAGTTCCCCCGGCGCGCGTCTGGCGGCGTGCCTCGAGCGTGACGTAAAATGGAGTGATGACCGCGTGCAGCTCCGCCGTGTCGGCCACCGTTACCATGCGATGCCGCCCCGCCCACGCCCGCGGCGCCCCATCGGGCCCGAAGACGACGATCCCCCGTTCCAGGTCCTGCGGCCCTTGCGCTATCGCTCGCTCGAGCGCTTCGAATAGCTCGGGTTGCGAGTCGGCGGCGGATGCCACAGCCATGGAGTCGAGGCGGCGCGCTTCGGCTTCGGCGTCGGCGATCGTCCCCTGCAGCTGCTTCGAGGCGGCGGTGACACGCGCCTCGCGCAGTGCCGGCCAGCAGCACTCGATCTGCCGCACGGCGTGCATGCCGAACAGGAGCACGAGTCCCAGAATCAGAGCCGCCGCACCGGCGGCGAGCGCCAGCGGGCGGCGCGGCGGGAGGAGGGAAATCGCTACCGTCACCCCGCACGCCGCGGCTGCGATCCACGCCCAGACGGCGTCGATCCCGTACAGCCACTCGGCGGCAGCCGTGACGGCCGCTACCCCGGCGATGACTAGATGAGCGGGCCGCTGCACCTCAAGCTCCTCGTCCCCGAAGAGATCCGCGCCCACCTGGCACGTGATCCCCGTCTCCTGATCCCCGTGGGCACGTGCGAGCAACACGGCCCGCACCTGCCGTTGGGGTGCGACACCCTGATCGTGGAGCGGCTGGCGGACGAATTGTCAGCGGAATTCCAGGTGCTGCGTGCGCCGACGGTCGAGTACGGCGTCAACACCGCCACCCGCCGTCCGTACCCCGGCAACGCCACAGTGCGCCGCAAGACGTTGCATCGCTGGATGAACGATCTGCTCGGATCGTGGGAAGAAAGCGGCGTCGCGCAGTTCATCATCCTGACGGCGCACGGCCACGACCCGCACCAGGAAGCGCTCAGTACCCTGCGCACCAACCGCGCGCGTGTATACACCGTGGACGTGTTCGCCCTCGACTTGAGTGACCACCTGCTCGACCCCGCGTCTCCGATGCACGGCGGTGAGCTCGACACCTCGCTGCTCCTCTATCTGGCGCCGGGGCTGGCCCGTATGGACCTGGCCCAGGATTTCCTGCCGAGCGACCCGCGGCGCCACGTGCGCGGGCTGACGAAGCCGCTGCCGGCCCTCTCCCCCGGGTCGCTCGGGCGACCCACGCTCGCGACCGCTGAGAAGGGGGAGCGTATCTATAAGATCATCCGGGAGCGCATCGCCTCGCGAGTTCTTGCGACCGCGTCCGCCCCCCCGCCGGCTCCCGCTCCGGAACAAGCTCGCGCATGATCGCCGTCCTCGCCCTGCTGCTCCAGGTCCCCTCCGCCGGCGGGGTGATCGACCAGGGGACCTTCGTGATTCGCGCCGACACGCAGGAAGTGGGGCGCGAGACGTTCCGCGTGCTGGAGCGCCGGGTCGGCGACAGCACGAGCGGCTGGTTGTTCGACGCCAACGCCCGCTGGACCGGAACCGGAAAGCCGACGGTGTTCGCGCCGGTGATCGAAATCGACGGCGACTCGATGACGCACGCGCTGTCGTTCAATGTCAGCGGCGGTCCGGCGCCGTTGCGCATCTCCGGCCAACCGAGCCGCAATCGCCTCACGCTGCGCTCCGTCAGTCCCGGCGTGGAGCGCGCCCGCGAGCTCCCGACCGACCGGACGTTCGTCGTCATCGACGATTCGGTCTTCACCCCCTGGCTGCTCGTAGCATGGCGCGCCCGGCCGGTCACCGACAGTCTCACCGTCGTGTTCCCCCGGACAGCGCTGCGGACCCGGATCGCGATCCGGGATCTGGGCGCCGAATCCACCACGCTGAATCGCGACCAGACCACGCTGCGCCACGTCCTCATCACCGGAAGCCCGCAGGGACCGGTGCACCTCTGGCTCGGCAGCGGAGGCCGGCTCATGAAAGTCGAGGTTCCCGACCGCAATCTCACCGCCGAGCGCCTGCCCAGCTGACCCACTGCACGGAACCCCTTGTCGCCGCTAGGTTTCCCTGACTGCGGCGGGGGCGTCTCGACTCGAAACCGGACCACAACTGTACCCGTATAGGCGACGGTCTCGCAGTAGGTTCCACAAGTTCCCCGAGCGCCGTCGACCGTCACTGGTGTCAGCCAAGGATCCACATGAACCGCCTTCTTCTTAGTATCGCGCTCCTGGGCATCGCCCAACCGGCGCTGGCGCAACAGCAGCAGGCCGTGCCCGCGACGCTGTCGCTGGCTGACGCCCTGCGCATCGCCCGGGAGCACAATCCGACCTACCTCCAGGCGGTGAACAACCGCGGCCCCGCCGCGTGGGCCAACCGCAATGCGTTTGCGAGTCTGATCATTCCCCAGGCGAATGCCCAGGGCACGATGAGCTATTCGGGGACCGGGTCGCAGCGCTTCCTGTCGTCGAATTTCTCGCAATCGTTTGCGACCGTCAGTTCCAACTACTTCATCGGGCTCGACTGGCAGCTGTCGGGCGCGACGCTGTCGGCTCCCGGGCTGCGCAAGGCGCAGCTGACCGCTGCGGACGCGGATATCGACGGCGCGCGCGCGACGCTCGAGAGCGGTGTCACGCAACAGTACCTGACGGTGCTGCAGGCGCGGGACAACGTCGGCGTCGCCCAGCAGCAGGTGACGCGGGATCAGGAATTCCTGCGCCTCGCACAGGCGCGGTATACGGTGGGACAGGCGACGCTGATCGACGTGCGCCAGGCGCAAGTGGCGCTGGGGACGTCGCAGGTCACGCTGCTGCGCTCCCAGACGATCCAGCGGGTGGAGAAGCTGCGGTTGTTCGAGCAGATCGGGGTAAGCGCCCCGACGACAGTGGATTCGGTGCAGCTCACCGACACCTTCCCCGTGACGGCGCCGGCGTGGAAACTCGACGAAGTGCTGACGATGGCGGAAGCCCAGAACCCCGCCCTGCAGGCGCTGCGGGCGCGCGAGCGTTCGGCGGGGTGGGGCGTGAAGTCGGCGACGTCGAGCTGGGGGCCGAGCCTCGAGCTGTCGGCGGGGTGGTCGGGGTTCACGCAGCAGCTGGCGCATTCCAGCGACCTGACCAGTCTCGTGCAGCAAAGCGCGCTCGCCGCGCAATCGCAATACACGGTGTGCAACGACAACAACACGATCCGGCAGAACAACGGACTCTCGACGCAGAATTGCTCGGGGTTCGTCTGGACGGCGGCGCAGGAGCAGGCGCTGCGCGACCAGAACCACATCTTCCCGTTCAACTTTATCGGCCAGCCGTTTCAGGCAAGCGTGACGGTGCGGCTGCCCTTGTGGACCAACTTCAGTCAGGCGGCGCAGGTCGCCCAGGCGAAGGCCTCGCAGCAGAACCTGGAGGAGAACGTGCGGGCGCGCGCGCTGGGGCTGCAGACCGAAGTGAGCCAGGCGTACTACACGTTGCAGACCGCCTATCAGTCGGTGGGATTGCAGGACACCAACCGGGTGCTGGCGCGCGAAGAGCTGCAGCTTGCCACGGACCGCTACCGCGTCGGGTCAGGAACGTTCTTCGACCTGCTGCAGGCCCAGGTGACCCAGCTGCAAGCGGAGACCAGCTACATCGGCGCTGTCTACGATTACCACAAGGCGGTGGCCGCGCTCGAGGCTGCGGTCGGCCGGCCGTTGCGCTAACCGGAAGGAACGAGACATGTCCAAAGCAGGCAAGGTCGCCATCGGCATCACCTCCCTCGTCGTCATCGCCGGCGTGATCGTGCTGAGCGCCGGCGCCAAGCGCGAGCGCGGTGTCGAGGTCCGCTTCGAGAAGGTCGGCCGGCGCGACCTCGTCGCGGCGGTGACGGCGAGCGGCAAGATTCAGCCGAAGACGAAGGTCGACGTCAGTCCCGACATCACGGGGCGCATCGTGAAGTTGGCGGTGCGCGAGGGCGATGTCGTGAAGAAGGGCCAGTTCCTGCTCCAGATCGATCCGACCGTCTACCAGGCGGATCTCGAGCGGGCACAGGCGAACTATTCTTCGGCCCAGGCGGCGTGGGTCCAGGCGCAGGCGAGCCGCGACCAGGCGCGCCGCACGCTGGACCGCTCGAAACAGCTCAAACAGCAGAACCCGAACCTGATCTCCGACGAGCAGCTCGACCAGGCGCAGACGGCGTTCAACGTCGCCGAGGCGGTCGCCAACTCGGCGCAGCACCAGGTCGACCAGGCCCGCGCCGGCGTGTCGGCGTCACGCGACCAGCTCTCCAAGACGCACATCGTCGCGCCGATGGACGGCCGCGTCACCCGCCTCGCCGTCGAGGAAGGCGAAGTGGCGGTGCCGGGCACCTTCTCGAAGGACGTGGGGCTGCTGCTCACCGTGTCCGACCTCTCGGTGATCCAGACGAAAGTGAACGTGGACGAGACCGACGTGGTGCGGGTGAAGCTGGGTGACTCGGTCGAAGTGTCGATCGACGCCTTCCCCGACACCGTGTTCGTCGGCCGGGTGACGAAGATCGCCAACAGCGCGCTCCTGGCGCAGGCGGCCGCGTCCGCCGCGACCGGCACGAACGACCGCGCGGTCGACTACGAGGTGGAGATCACGCTCATCAATCCGCCGCACGACGTGCGCCCCGATCTGTCCGCCACGGCGCGGATCGTCACCGACACCCGCAAGGACGCGCTGGCGATTCCGATCATCGCGCTCACGGTCCGCGAGAACACGCCGGTCACGCCGGAGACGCGGCGCGACACGGCCCAGGTGGGCAAGAAGAAAGACACCGAAGGCGTCTTCGTCGTGACGAACGGCAAGGCGACCTTCCGGCCGGTGCAGGTCGGCATCGCGGGGGACGAGTACTTCGAAGTGCTCTCCGGGGTGAAGCAGGGCGAGCAGATCGTCGGCGGTCCCTACCAGGCGATCCGCGATCTCAAGGACGGGTCGGCCGTGCGGGCGATGAAGGCCCCGGCGGACACGACCAAGCGGGCAGCGTCGTGAGCCGGCCGCAGGAGTTCCGCACCGGCGACACGCCGCTCCCCGACATCGTCATCCTCACGCACAAGCTGTCGCGCGAGTACGACATGGGGTCGGAGGTGGTGCGCGCGCTGCGCGGCGTCGACCTCCAGATCCGCCGCAACGAGTACGTGGCGGTGATGGGCCCGTCGGGCTCGGGGAAATCGACCCTGATGAACCTGATCGGCTGCCTCGACACCCCGACGGCGGGAGAGTACTGGCTCAACAGCCAGAAGGTCTCCGATCTGGCCGACGACGACCTGGCGCGGATCCGCAACAAGGAAATCGGGTTCGTGTTCCAGACGTTCAACCTGCTGCCGCGCGCCTCGGCGCTGCATAACGTCGAGCTGCCGCTGATCTACGCGGGGCTGTCGTCGCGCGAGCGCAAAGACAAGGCGGCGCAGGCGCTCACCCGCGTCGGGCTGGCGGACCGCATGGACCACAAGCCCAACGAGCTGTCGGGCGGCCAGCGCCAGCGCGTCGCGATCGCGCGCGCCCTCGTCAATGCGCCGAGCATCCTGCTGGCCGACGAGCCGACGGGAAACCTCGACTCGACGACGAGCCAGGAGATCATGCAGGTGTTCGGCGACCTGCACCGCCAGGGCCAGACGGTCGTGATGGTGACGCACGAAGCCGACATCGCCGCCCATGCGGCGCGCGTGGTGACGCTGCGCGACGGGCTGGTCGCCACCGACCAGCTCAAGGCGGCGTAGCGTGCAGTTTTTCGAAGCCGTCCGTCTCGCCTTCGGGCAGCTCCGGGCGCAGAAGCTGAAAAGCGGCTTCGCGTTGATCGGCGTGTTCATCGGCGTGGCGTTCCTGATCGGCGCCTGGTCGATCGTGAATGGCGTCAACTCGTACATGACCGACAAGTTCGCCGGCACGCTCGTGGGGGTGAACACGTTCCACCTGCGCAAGCGGCCGAACTTCACGCCCAACGAGTCGGATTCCGTGTGGCGGGCGTGGGCGCGGCGCCCGCGCATCACGTTCGAGGACGCGAACGCGGTCACCGCGGCGATGACGCTGCCGGTGCTGACCGCCTGGTGGTCGGAGGACCGCGGCGACGTCCAGTACGGTCTCAAGAAGGTGAGCCAGGTCTCGCTCAACGGAGCGACGACGCAGTACTTCGACATCCGCAACATCAAGATCGAGGAAGGACGGCCGTTCACCACTCAGGAAGACAAGGCGGGCGTCTCCGTCGTGGTGCTGGGCCACGACCTCGCGGATCGCCTGTTCGAGGGGGTCGACCCCCTCGGGAAGTTCATCCGCGTCAAGGGTCTGCCGTACCGGGTGATCGGCGTCGCGGAGCGGCGCGGCAATCTGTTCGGCATCTCGCTCGACAAGTTCGTCGTCGCCCCCGCCCTGTCGCCGATTCAGCGGGAGGTGAATCCCCCCGGCGTGATCGACGCGCTGATGGTGAAGGCCAACTCCGAGCCCGAGATGCGGCAGGCGATGGAGGAAGCGGAGGCGGTGATGCGCAGCCGCCGCCACCTGCGCCCGCGGCAGGACGACAACTTCGCGCTCGAGACCGCGGAAGGGGTGTTGAACTTCTGGGGCAAGATCGAGCGTTACCTCATGATCTTCGGCCCCGGGCTGGTGCTGATCGCGCTCGTCGTCGGCGGGATCGTCATCATGAACATCATGCTGATGGCGGTGGCGGAGCGCACCCGTGAGATCGGGATCCGCAAGTCGCTCGGCGCGCGGCGCCGCGACATCCTGCGCCAGTTCCTCGCCGAATCGGTGACGATCGCCACGATCGGCGCGGCGCTCGGCATCGGCGCCGGCATCTTCATCTCGATCCTGTTGAACGTGGCGACTCCGCTGCCCGCCACCGTCGCCCCGTCGTCGATCCTGCTCGGGATCGTCGTCGGTGGCGGCGTCGGCGTGGTGGCCGGTGTGTATCCCGCGGTGCGCGCCGCCCGCCTCGATCCCATCGCCGCGCTGCGGCACGAGTGAGCCCATGACCCCGCTCCTGGAAGGCGTCGGCATCGCCCTCGACTCGCTGCGCTCGAACAAGGTTCGGGCCGTCTTGACGATCCTCGGCGTGGCGATCGGCGTCATGGTCGTCATGGTGATCGGCGCCCTGATCGCCGGGTTCGACAAGGGGCTGAGCGACCAGCTCAATACCCTGGGTCCGAAGACGTTCTACGTCGGCCGGTTCTATTCGGGCGGCATCGAGATTTGCGACGACACCGACGAACACTGTCCGTGGCGCCACAACCCCCCCATGACCATGGCGGATGCCCGGGTGGTCAAGGCGCTGCCCAGTGTGCAGTTCGTCGCCCTGGACGAGGGCACCGGGGGGATCGAGGTCTCCTTCGCCGACCGCCGGACCTCCTCCGTCAGTGTGCATGGCCGCAGCGCCGACTGGGTCAACGTGGGCGGCGGCGACGTCTACCCCGGCCGCTCCTATACGCCGGCGGAGGACGAATCGGGCGCGCAGGTGGCCGTGATCAATCAGAAGCTGTCGGACTGGCTGTTCGCGGGGCTCGATCCGCTCGATCGCACGATCAAGATCGGCGCGACGCCCTACCAGGTCATCGGCGTGTTCAACCCGCCCCCCAGCCTGTTCGGCGAGGACAACCAGTTCGAGGTGTACATCCCCCACGGCGCGCTGGTGAAGTACATCAACTACTGGAAAGGGTGGATGGACCTCCTGGTGGGGCCGACCACCAACGCCACGACCGAGCAGGCGATGGAGGACGTCACCGAAGCCTTGCGCATCGCGCGTGGCCTGCGGCCGGGCCAGCCGAACAACTTCGCCGTCGTCTCGCAGGAGCAATACCTCGCCGATATCGGCAAGACGACCTTGATCATGCGGGTCCTGATGGTCGTGCTCTCCATGGTCGGCCTCATGGTCGGCGGTGTCGGGGTGGTCGCGATCATGATGATTTCGGTCACCGAGCGCACGCGGGAAATCGGCGTCCGCAAGGCGCTGGGGGCGACGAAGCGCGAGATCCAGTGGCAATTCCTGGTCGAGGCGGCGACGCTGACGCTCGCCGGGGGCATCTTCGGGATGATCGCCGGCGGCCTGATCTCCTTCCTCCTCCGGATCGGCCTGCACTTCCCGGCACACGTGCCGATCCTCTCGGTCGTCGCCGCATTGTTCGCGGCGGCGTTCACCGGGATCCTGTTCGGGCTCTACCCGGCGAGCAAGGCGGCGCGGCTGGATCCGGTGGAGGCGCTGCGCTACGAATAGCCGTTAGGCCATGCCCTTTCTCGAGGCTATTCGACTCGCGCTGCAAACCCTCCGCGCCCAGAAGCTGAAGAGCGCGTTCTCCATCATCGGCGTCTTCATCGGCGTCATGTTTCTCATCGCCGTCGTCTCCGTCGTCCAGGGGATGAACCGCTACATGACCGACCGCTTCGCCGGCACGATCCTCGGCATCAACACCTTCCGGCTGCGGCAATTCCCCGACGTGCAGCTCGGCAACATCACCGACTCGACGTGGCGCGTGTGGCGGCGCCGGCCGCGCATCACCTACGACGACGCGACCGCAGTCGCCGCCGGACTGACCGTCCCCGTCACGACGGCGTGGGAGTCGACCACCTTCACGACGCTGTTCGCCGGCGCGAAGCATGTGACGGGAGTGTCCGTCAGCGCCGCGACGGAGCGCTACTTCACGATCCGCTCGCTCACGATCGCGCGCGGCCGGCCGTTCACGGCCCAGGAAGTGGAAGCCGGCGCGCCCGTGGCGGTGCTCGGGTGGGAGCTGGCCGACAAGCTGTTCGCGGGCGTCGATCCGATCGGGCGCGAGGTGAAGCTCTTCTCCATTCCCTACCGCGTCATCGGGGTGGTCGAGAAGCAGGGGAACCTGTTCGGGTTGTCGCTCGACAAGTTCGCGGTGGTCCCGGCGACGGCGGACCTGAAGCGCTACATCAACGCGCCGCACGTGGTGGACGCGCTCGCCGTCAAGGCCAACTCGCAGAGCGAAATGCGCGTCGCGCTCGCCGAGGCGGAGGGCATCATGCGCAGCCGGCACCGGCTGCGGCCGCGGGCGGACGACGACTTCGCCCTCGAAACGGCGGACGAGGTGCTGGACTTCTGGAGCAAGATCAGCCGCATCCTGTTCGTCGCGCTGCCGGGACTCGTCGGGGTGTCGCTCGTGGTCGGAGGCATCGTGATCATGAACATCATGCTGATGGCGGTGAGCGAGCGCACCCGGGAGATCGGGATCCGCAAGTCGCTCGGCGCGCGGCGGCGGGACATCCTGCGGCAATTTCTCGTCGAAGCGACGACGCTCGCCACCGTCGGCGCCGCGGTCGGGGTGGCCACGGGACTCGGCCTCGCGAAGCTCGTGGCGGCGATCTCGCCCCTGCCCGCGGCCGTCGCGCCGTGGTCGATCGTCGTGGGCGTGCTGCTGGGAGCGGGCGTCGGCATCCTCGCCGGCGTGTATCCCGCGAGCCGGGCGTCGCGGCTCGATCCGATCACCGCCCTGCGGCAGGAAACATGACGCCGATTCTCGAAGGCGTCGGCATCGCGCTCGACAGCCTGCGCGCCAACAAGGCGCGCGCCGCCCTCACGATCCTCGGCGTCGCGATCGGCGTCACCGTCGTCATGGTGATCGCGGCGATGATCAGCGGGATCAACCAGGGCGTCGCCGCGACGTTCGAGCAGATCGCGCCGCGCACGTTTCTCGTGTGGCGGTTCTTCCAGGCGGGCGTCAACGTCTCCGACGGCTCGGACGAGAATTCGCCCTGGCGCAGGAACCCCCCGATCAACGACGCCGAGGCCGACCGCATCGCCCTGCTCCCCAGTGTTCGCTACGTGACGCGGCGCGAGGAGACGCAGGCGACGGCGGAGTTCGGCGACCTGCGCCTCGAGTCGATCAACATCGCGGGCCTGTCCTCCCAGTGGGTCGAGGTGAACGGCGGCGACGTCTACCCCGGCCGGACGTTCACGCGCCTCGAGGACGCGGCCAACGAGCAGGTCGTCGTGATCAACCAGAAGCTCGCCGACCAGCTGTTCCGCGGGCGCGATCCGATCGGCCTCCAGGTGAAGTTCGCCGGCGTCCCCTTCTCCGTCATCGGCGTGTACCGCGACCCGCCGAACATCTTCGGCGGCTTGACTCAGCCGTGGGCCGGCATCCCGCACGGCGCGTTCGTCAAGTCGCTGCCGTACTTCAAGGGGTGGATGCGCCTCGCCGTGGCCCCTGCCCCGGGGTACACGCAGGAGCCGGCGATGGACGAGGTCACCGCCACGTTGCGCTCGCTGCGCAGTCTCAAACCCGGCCAGGAGAATACGTTTTCGCTCATCACGCAGGACAAGCTGCTCGACTCCTGGCACAAGGTCACGGGGATGTTCTTCTTCGTGATGCTCGTGCTGTCGTCGATCGGGCTGATGGTGGGCGGCGTCGGGGTGGTGGCGATCATGATGATCTCCGTCACCGAGCGCACGCGCGAGATCGGCGTACGCAAGGCACTCGGCGCCACGCGCGGGGCGATCCTGTGGCAGTTCCTGGTGGAGGCGTCGACGCTGACGCTGGTCGGCGGGATCGCGGGAATGCTCGTGGGCGGACTCGTGGCGTACGTGCTGGCGGCGGTCACGCCGATTCCGGCGCACGTGCCGTTGTGGTCGATCATCGCGGCGCTCGGGGCATCGGCGTTTACGGGGATCGGGTTCGGCTTGTATCCGGCGAGCCGGGCGGCGCGGCTGGATCCGGTGGAAGCACTACGGTACGAATGACGATTGCGGAATGCGGATTGCGGAATTTCAGGGGAGGGTCGAGAGGCGATCGGACTCCCACTGACACTCCGTAATCCGAAATCCGCAATCCGCAATTAGGTTTCCCGCATGCAGATCACCGAAGCGATCCTCATGGCCCTGCAGGCGGTGTGGAGCCACAAGCTCCGCTCGTTCTTCACGCTGCTCGGCGTGATCGTGTCGGTGGGATTCCTGGTCGCGGTGGTCGCGGTGATTCAGGGGATGAACGCCTACGTGCGCGACCGGCTCGCCGGCGCGATCGTCGGGGTCAACGCCTTCCAGATCCGGCGCGACCCGATTCAGTTCGGGTTCATCGACGACGAAGAATGGAAGCGCATCCAGCGCCGGCCGATCATCGCGCCGGAAGACATCCCGTACGTGCAGCGCGCCCTCCCCGATGCGCAGGCGATCTCGCTGCAGTCGGGGTGGCCGACCCCGCTGGCCGACGTGCAGTGGCGCGACAAGACGCTGGGCGATGCGTACATCTTCGGGGTGACGCCGCAATTCGTGGTGGTGGAGGATTACGGGCTCGAGGCCGGTGAGCCACTGAACGAGGTGGACGTGGCCCAGCGCCGCCCGGTGGCGGTGCTCGGCTACGACGTGGCCGACAAGTTGTTCGGGTCCGCGGCCTTCGCGGTGGGCCACACCGTGCGCGTGCATGGCCTGCAGCTCACCGTGAAGGGCGTCATCGAGCGCAAGGGTACGGTGCTGGGGCAATCGCAGGACGGGTTCGTGATGCTGCCGTTGTCGACGTTCGAGTCGATGTACGGCCGGCGCCAGACGACGGTCATCTCCGTGAAAATGCCGTCCGCGCGGCAGGTGAATGAAGGGATGCAACGCGCCGAGGAGGCGATGCGGATCGCGCACCGGCTGCGGCCGGGCGCGGAGAACGACTTCACCATCGACACCGGCGAGGGCCTGGTGGCGTTCTGGGGCAAGCTGACGCGCGTCATCTTCACCGTCGTGCCGGCCGTCGTGGCGATCGGCATCGTGGTCGGCGGCATCGTGATCATGAACATCATGCTGATGAGCGTGACGGAGCGGACCCGCGAAATCGGCATCCGCAAGTCGCTGGGCGCATCGCGCCGCGACATCCGGCGGCAGTTTCTCGCCGAGTCGATCACGCTCTCGCTGCTGGGAGGATTCGCCGGCCTCCTCGCCGGCGCGGGGCTCGCGGGGCTCGTGCAGGTGGCCTCGCCGCTGCCGGCCCGCGTGACGCTGTGGTCGGTGGCGGTCGCGCTGGGCCTCGGGCTCACCGTCGGCGTGGTGTTCGGCGTGTTCCCGGCGATGCGCGCCGCGCGCCTCGACCCCATCGAAGCACTGCGGCAAGAATAGATGGCGCTCGATTCTGCCCGCGAAGGCTGGTGGATCGCGGTCGACCAGCTGCGGGCGAACAAGCTGCGCTCGGCGCTCACGATCCTCGGCGTCGTCATCGGCATCGCGACGGTAATGGCGATGGCATCGATCGTCGCCGGATTCCGCGAGCAGATCGTCAACACCCTCGAAGTCGTCGGGCCGACGACGTTCCGCGTGCTGCGCTTCTTCTCCTCCACGCCGGTCAACCCCGATGCCCTGCCGCGCGAAGTGCGGATGCGGCCGAAGCTCGCGCCGGAAGAAGCGGCGGCCATCGCCAAACTCCCCGAGATCCACTACTCCGCGATCTGGACGCAGCTGTTCCAGCGCTTCGAGGTCGGCGGCGTCCGCACGCAGCTGCTCAGCATCTTCGGGGCCGACGACCGGTTCATGGAGATTCTCGGGGGCGAGGTGGTACTCGGCCGTACGTTTACCACGTCGGAGCTGCGCAGCGGCGAGGCGGTCGTCGTCCTCGAGCAGCGCACCGTCGACCGCCTGTTCGGCCCGATCTCGCCGCTCGGCCACATCGTGCGCATCGGAGGACACCCGTTCCGTGTGATCGGCGAATGGCAGCGGCCGACGAACATCTTCGAGGTCCCTGGCACGCCGCAGATTGCCGCGATCTGCCCGTTCGAGGCGGCGCGGCGGAATTTCCAGATCGACGAAGTCAACAGCCTGATCATTCTCGTCAAGCCGAAGCCGGGGGTGACGGTGAGCCGGGCGGAAGACGTCACGACGGTGCAGCTGCGGCGCATGCGGGGGTTGCGCGCCGGCGAACCGAACAGCTTCGACCTGCTCACGTCCGATCAGGTGCTGAGCGTGTTCGACAGTCTGACCGGTGCCTTCTTTCTCGTGATGCTCGTCCTCTCGAGCATCGCGCTCATGGTCGGCGGTATCGGCGTCATGGCGATCATGATGGTGTCGGTCACGAGCCGCACGCGCGAGATCGGGCTGCGCAAGGCGCTGGGCGCCACGCGCCGCGCCATCCTGTGGCAATTTCTGGTCGAGGCGGCGACGCTGACCCTCATGGGCGGCCTCATCGGGATCGTGCTCGGCCTGGGGACGGGGGAGCTGCTGAAGCGGCTGCTCGACTTTTCGACTCACGTGCCGCTGTGGAGCGCCGCGGTGGCGTGTCTCGTTTCCGTGATGATCGGCTTGATCTTCGGCGTGATTCCGGCGACGCGAGCGGCCAAACTGGATCCCATTGAGGCGCTGAGGTACGAGTGAACGAATTGCGGATTGCGGAATGCGGAATGCGGAAGTTCAATGGGGGGTCGAGTCGCGATCGACCTCGCATCGTCAATCCGCAATCCGCAATCCGCATTCCGCAATTCCTCGGGGGCGAACCGTGAGCGGAGCCGTAGACGTCCTCGCCATAGCCGCGCATCGGGACGACGTGGAATTGACCTGCGGCGGGACCCTCGCCAAGGTCGCGCACGCCGGGCATCGCGTCGGCATCGTCGACCTCACCCAGGGCGAGATGGGGACGCGGGGCTCGGCGGAGCTCCGGGCCCGGGAGGCCGAGCGCGCGGCGAAGACGCTCGGCGTCCTCGAGCGGAGGAACGCGGGCCTCCCCGATGCCCATCTGCAGAACGACGACGCGTCGCGGGCCACGATGGTGCAGCTCATCCGCGAGCTGCGGCCCCGGGTCGTGATCCTGCCCTTCCCGATCGGCCGGCATCCCGACCACCGCATCGCCTCCGAGCTGGGGCGCGACGCCTGCTACCTCGCCGGGCTCGCGAAGTACGAATCCCAGCCGGG
>DASSIL010000256.1:0-13335 GCA_035691925.1 Gemmatimonadales bacterium | reverse complement strand
TCCGGTCGCCGGGGCGTTCGTGACCCTCGCAGCAACGGGCACCGGCAACACGCTGACGCAACCCGCCGCCTACACCGACGCCAACGGCGTCGCGACCGGCACCCTCACCTCGACCGTCACCGAGACCAAGACCATCTCGGCAACGGTCAACGGCATCGCGCTCGCCCAGACTGCTTCTGTGGTGGTCACGGCGGCCGCGTCCGCGCGGAAATCGAAGGTCGCAGCCGGCCAGGGCTACATCGCCGTGGGTACGGGGACGTCGACCATCACGGTGACGGTGAACGACGCCACCGGGCACGCGGTGAGCGGCGCCACCGTCACCCTGCAGGCGACCGGCAGCGGCAACACCCTGACGCAACCGACCGCGCTGACGGACGCGAAGGGGATCGTGACCGGCACTCTCAGCTCGACCGTCCTGGAAACGAAGACCGTCTCGGCCATCGCGAACGGCACACTGATCAGTCAGACCGTCAACGTCGTCGTCTCGACGCCGTCCTCCGCCAAATCGACGCTCGCCGCCAACCCGACGTCGTTCACGGCGGGCGTGGGCAGCTCCGTCATTACCGCCACCGTGAAGGACGCCGGCAATCACGCCCTCGCCGGGGCCGCCGTCATCTTGTCGGCAACCGGCAGCGGCAACGTGCTGACGCAGCCGGTCGCGCTGACCGATGCGAATGGGGTTGCGACCGGCACGTTGACATCGACCGTCGCGGGGTCGAGAGTCGTGTCGGCGACGGCGAACGGAGCGGCGATTACCAAGACGGTGACCGTCACGGTCAATCCGAGCCCCGTGTCCGCGACGCTCTCGACTGTCGCGGCGGCGCCGACCTCGATCCCGCTCGGCAGCGGGACGGCGACGATCACCGTCACCGTCAAGAACGGCAGCGGGCAGCCGATCAGCAACGCCACGGTGGTGCTGGCGGCCAGCGGCAGCGGGAATACCCTCACGCAGCCGGCGACGAAGACCGACGCGAGTGGTGTGGCCACCGGCACGCTGAGCTCATCGGTGGCCGAGGCAAAGACGATCTCGGCGACGGCAAACGGCGTTGCACTGAACCAGACCGCGTCGGTGAGCGTGACCGCCGGGGGCGTCTCGGCCTCCCTCTCCACGCTCGACGCCACACCGGCGTCGATCTCGGCAGACGGGGGCAGCTCGTCGATCACGGTCACGGCCAAGGACGGCAGCGGCAATCCCATCGGCGGCGCGACGGTCGTCCTCGCCGCGACGGGTACGGGCAACACGCTCACCCAGCCGGCAGGCGTCACCGACGCCAACGGCGTGGCGACGGGAACGCTCAGCTCGACCGTATCCGAGGCAAAGACCGTCTCGGCTACCGTCGGGGGTGTCGCGTTGACGCAGACCGGCGTGGTGACGGTGACGCCCGGCGGCGCGTCGGTCGACCAATCGACGTTGGGAGCGTCGCCCGGGACGATCCAGGCGGGCAACGGCACGTCCGCGATCACGGTGACGGCGAAGGATGCGCACGGCAATCCGGTTAGCGGCGCGACGGTCGTGCTCGCCGCGACGGGGACAGGGAATGCGCTGGTTCAGCCGGCCGGTGCGACGAACGCGAACGGCGTGGCGACGGGATCGCTTGGCTCGTCGGTGGCGGAGACGAAGACCGTCTCTGCGACGATCAACGGCACCGCGGTGACGCAGACGGCGACCGTCACGGTTACCCCTGCGTCGGTCTCTGGATCACAGTCGAGCATCGGTGTGGACCAGGCGTCGATCACCGCCGGCTCGGGGCTTGCGACGATCACGGTGACGGTACGCAACAGCAACGGCGATCCGGTCAGCGGCGCGACCGTCGTGCTCGCGTCGACCGGCACCCAGAACTCCCTGGTGCAGCCCTCGGGTCCGACGGACGCCAACGGCGTGGCCACGGGGACGCTGGCGTCGAACAAGGCGGAGCTGAAGACTATCTCCGCTACCGCGGACGGCGTGACGATCACGCAAACGACGGCTGTGACGGTGACGGCAGGGGCGGTCTCTGGTGCCACATCCACCGTCAGTGCCGCACCGACGAGTATTGCCCCCGGAAGCGAAACCTCGACGATTCGGGTCACGGCGAAGGACGGCCTTGGAAACCCCATCAGTGGCGCCACGATCCTCCTCGCAGCCACGGGAAGCGGGAATACACTGACCCAGCCCGCCACGACCACGAACTCGATCGGCGTGGCCTCCGGGACCCTCAGCTCCGCGGTCTCGGAAGACAAGACCGTGTCCGCCACGGCCAACGGCGTCGCGATCGCGCAGACCGCGACGGTGACCGTAACGGCACCGAGCGGCGGGGCGATCACGCACACACTGCTTACGTCGGGGAACGACGTGAACAATGTGAAGGTTTATACCACCGCGTCGATCGCGCCGGCCCCGAACACGCTGGTCACCATCGCGGTCACCACGCACAACGCGACCGCAGCAGCGCCGGTGCCGACGCTCTCCGGTGGCGGCATGGCGAGTTGGGACGTGGTGGCGACTGCCACCTACGACGTCGTGGGCACGCCCAAAAAGCGCATCACGATCTTCCGCGCCATGAGCGCGTCGCCGGGCAGCGGACCGATCACGATCACGTCGAGCGTCACCCTCTCCGACTGTCAGTGGATCGTGTCGCAGTGGAGCGGCGTGGATGGCAGCGGTACCAACGGCTCCGGTGCGATCGTGCAGACCGCCTCCAACGCCGCCGACGCCGTGACCACGCTCGCGGTGCCGCTCGCCCCGTTCGCGAATCCCAATGACGTGGCCTACGGCGTGTTCGGCATCAACAGCAACGTGGTCGCGATCACCCCTGGCGTCGGCTTTACGGAGATCGACGAGCAGCCGTCGACCGAAAGCACGGCGGCCGACTTGTTCGCCGAGTGGGGCGTCAACCTGCCCACGATCACCGCGAACTGGGCGACGAAGAACGCCGGCGCGCTTGGGGTGGAGATCAAGGCCTCGCCCTGACGGCTGTTTCGGATCCACTCAGGAATTCCACGAGCGCCGTGATCTCGGCCGGTTTGAGGTCGAGGTTCGGCATCCCGCCATTGGTCTGTTGCGCCGGCGGGAGGATCGAGGGATCGGCGAGGAACTTCTGGAGAAAATCAGCCGGGAGCCGCAGCTGGGTCAGCGCCGGGCCGACCTGGACGACGCCGCTTCCCGCTACGTCTCCGTGGATGTGACAGGTGATGCATCCCTTGGCAACGAAGAGCCGCCGGCCGCGCTCGGCTGTGGTGTAGGCCGGCGCCGTTTGCCCGGGGCCGATCACCGCGACCGGGTCGAGGTCGACGTGGCTCGTGCCCCAGCCGGAGTTGATCGTCAGGCGCCATTGCCCGGTGTCCGGGAGCGTCAGGGTCGAGCGATAGCGGCCCTTCCCCCCGGCGGGGATGGCGTCGACCCGGATGTGATCTCCGCCCCCCGCCGGCACCGCGTCGATCGAGGGGCGTACGTTGTCGAGCAGTGTGTGGCCGTGCTGTCGCACGGTAAAGGTCAACGTCACCGGCTTACCGGCGACCACGGCGTCGGGCACGTCGTCCAGTGTGATGACGGCCCAGCCTCCCACGAGGACGGCGAGGGTCGCGGTCAGGGGGAGCAATCGCACGAGCGGGCGCAGCGAGGCGAGCGGCATACCGTCCTCCCGGATTGAGTGTCGGGAATGGGATGCCGCCCGCCGGAACGACGTTTATGGGGTGACGATCGTCGCCTTGGCGATCGAGTCGAGCTTCGGGAACTGCGAGGCAAGGTACGCGTTGCCCTGCGACTCGATCGCCCCTTGATCCGGCCGTTCGCCGTACCCCGAATAGATCCGGTCCACGACGCCCATCCCGTCGACCACCTTGCCGAACGGTGCGAACCCCTGCCCATCGAGGTTCAGGTTGTCGGCGAAGTTGATGAACAGCTGCGTCGTGCGGGTGTTGGGACCCGCCGTGGCGAAGGTGAGCGTACCGCGGGTGTTGTGCTGCTGGACGGGATCGTCGGTGATGGAGGCGGAGTGCCACCGCGCCGACACAGCGGGATTGCCGCTCAATCCGAACTGGACGACGAATCCCGGCAACACGCGGAAGAATCGGGTCCCGTCGAAGAAACCGCCTTTGACCAGGTTGTAGAACCGGTCGGCGCCGATTGGGGCCCAGGCGCGCGTGACCTGAACGGTGAAGGAGCCGGCGCTCGTCTCGAACCGGGCGTTGTAGGTGTCGGGCGCCTTCGCCTGCATCTCTGGGGACTGTGGATCGAGCGCGGCGGCGGGCCCACTCGTCGCGGGCCGCTCTGGGGGGCTCTTAGTTTTTCCACAGGCCACCAACGCGAGCACGAATACGGCGACGTAAGTGCGACGGAACATCACCCCTCCGGGAAGAATGTGGAGAACTCTAGTTGGACGGTGCCTGTAACGGGAGCGCAACAGTCTTGCTTTTCCGGAAGCGAATTTGAATGATGGATACCGGGATGCTGCCTGGAACGCCGCGTGCGGGAGGCAACATGACCGTGTTGGGCGCCGTGCTTGGAATCCTGGCGATCGCGATCGTCGGCCGCTGGCTGCTCATGGGCGGTGACGATCACCCTTCCCACTTTACCCGCAAACCGCACTAGCCGCGACGGGCGTATTTCGTCCGGTCGAGCACACCGATTGCCCGCCCGGCGGCCGCACTGCGGATCAGGTTCGCGAGGCGCCTGAGCCGCGTCGCTTCCTGTTTCGCGCTTTCTACGTAGAACGCCGCCGTGCGCTGGTACCAGGGCGCCTGGGCCCGGTACCACGTCCAGGCCTTCTTGTTCGCGCGGAACTGCCGGGCGTGACGCGACGCCAGGGCGACGGCGTGCCGCTGCTCGAATGAGTACAGGCCGGACTTCTTGCGGTTCCGCTCTTTGTACACCTTCAGCCCATGGCGGCTCATGCGCTTTGCCCGGATCAGGACTCGCACGCGCCGCAGGTTTACCGTGCTCCAGGTGCTGCCGGGACGCCGGGGCGTGAAGCGGATCGTGTAGGACCGGGCGTCGATGCGATGCCGCACGCCGTCGATCCACCCGAAGCACAGCGCCTCGTCGACCGCTTCCGGCCAGGTGAGGCTCGGTTGGCCGGTGTGGCGTTTGCGGAACCCGACGCGCACCTCTCGCCGCTTCAGGTGATGGCGCTCGAGCCAGGCGTGAAACGCAGCCGGCGTCTTGAAGAACCGGATCACTCCCCCCGCGGCCGTCGGCACCGCAGAGAAATATCGCACTCGGCCGGGGTCGGACAACGCGTCGGTTGTGGCCGTGGGAGGGGCGTGCTCCTAGAAGCGGAAACCGACCCCGAACCCGAGCGTCATGGGGTCGACGTGGAATGTGGCGATACGCGTTCCGCCTGATCCGATGTCGGTCGACAGCCCATTCCACTTGGCGTCCAGGTTCAGGAACGCACCCGGCGACAGGAACCAATCGACGCCGACTTGCAGGGCCGGCCCGAAACCCGGTGAGACATCGAGATTGTCGAGCGCCCCGCTCTTTTCCCAGCCCACAGTCAACGCCGCGCCGGCACCCACATAGGGGTGAAGCGAGCCCCGCACGCTGGGTTGGACCTGGACCAGGAGGGTCAGCGGAATCATCTCCAGGGATCCGAGACGCAGATCGGGTCCCGACGCCGCTGCCTGATCGACCTCTCGCGACTCAGTGCGGACGCCCAATTCGGCGCTTACCACCCGCGAGAATCGCCGGCTGATGGCGGCACCGATGGAAATGCCACTGTACATCTTGTAGCCCGTCGGATCGGACCCGTGCGACTGCCCGCTGATGAGCGCTCGGGTACGGAACGTCCACTGACCTTGGGGACCACTCTGCGCGGAAAGGGCGGTGGCCGGGAGCGTTGCGATGAGTGCAAGCAGGAACAGTTTCTTTCGAGACATGGTGTGCCGACCCATGATGGAGACGACCAACAGTCTGGCACGTTCGCTGTGAAGGCGTCCTGAACGGACCCTGAGGAACCTGGGAGACAATCGCAGTGTTGTGGAGTGGTTGTGGGTCACGCACCAGCTTCCAGGAGTGCCTTATGTCGATTCGTCCGATCAAGCGTATCATCCAGTCCCGTCCGACCATGGAAGGTGCCGGCGTCCGCCTGCGGCGCGCGTTCGGGTTCGGAGATACCGACGACTACGATCCCTTTCTGCTGCTCGACGATTTTCGCAACGAGAACCCCGACGACTATCTCGCCGGGTTCCCGTGGCACCCCCACCGCGGTATCGAGACCATCACCTATGTTCTGAAGGGCACGGTCAACCACGGCGACAGTCTCGGGAACCGGGGCACGCTCGGCTCGGGCGACGTCCAATGGATGACCGCCGGCAGCGGCATCCTGCACCAGGAGATGCCCAAGGGCGACCCCGAAGGACGAATGCACGGCTTCCAGCTGTGGGCCAATCTCCCCGCGAACCTCAAGATGACGGCGCCGCGCTACCAGGACATCAAGGCGGACGACATCCCCGAGATCACCGACGACGACGGCACTCGCGTGCGCGTCATCACCGGTGAGTTCTGGGGGAAGACGGGACCGGTGCAGGGCGTCGCCGCGGACCCGCGCTATCTCGACGTCTGGGTGCCGCCGGGCAAGCGCAAGACGCTCCCGGTGGCGACGACGAACCACGCGTTCGCCTACGTGTTCGACGGGGCGGGCTCGTTCCGCGACGCCGCGGCGCCGCGCGGCGTGCTGACCGAACAGGTGGGCGAGGGTGGGGCGACCGCACCGCCGGTTGCGCTCGACGAAACAGGCAACCGCTCGCTCATCCTGTTCGATCGGGGCGACGAAGTGACGGTGCGCGCCGGCGAGGAGGGGATCCGCTTCCTGCTCGTTTCGGGAAGGCCGATCGAAGAGCCGGTGGCGTGGTACGGGCCGATCGTGATGAACACCGAGGAGCAGCTGCGGCAGGCCTACGCGGAGCTGCAGGCAGGGACGTTCATCAAGAAATAGGACGCTATCAGCTGTCAGCTATCAGCTATCAGCTAGTGAACTGTCGCCGGCGCGAGCGCCTCTACGTTGACGTCATCGTAGATCCGGGCCGCCGCGAGGCGGCCTGATGGGCCGCGCTCGTAGACGGCGAGGCCCGCCTGGGGCTCGAGCTGCCGGGCGCCGAACTGCACGGCGTTGAATTCGATCGCCGTCACCACACCGTCGTCCGTAACGCTGCAGTGCTCCAGGTGGATCCCACCGCCGTTCAGAATCGCCGTCAAGAACTGCCGCAGCGCCTCGCGCCCGCGGTGGACGTAGATCCCGCCTGAAGGCTCCCGGAAGTACCCGTCCGGCTCGAAGGTGGCGAGCGCCGCCGCTGCGTCACCGGCCGCGAGCGCGCGCTGGTACTCGGCGACGGCGCCCCGCAACAGGAGCGTCGAGTCGCGCGGCAGGAGGGGATGGCGGATCTGGTGCTTCCCTTCGAGCGGCCAGTGACTGTGATAGATGCGGATCGCGGTGACGCGGTTGCCCTGGCCCTTGTCCCCCACCACGGCGATCGGCAGGTCGACCGCGGTATCGGGAAGCTGCAGATGCAGCAGCGCTTCGACTACGGTGCGACGGCTGTCGGTCGTCGTGCGCAGCAGCTCGAGGCGCGCCGCCCGCTGCTCGAGCCACGCCTGTCGCTCGGCGACGAACCGGTCGAGTTCGGTGCGCCCCCGCACGCTCCCGCCGACCGGATCGTCGATCGCGGGCTCGCCGGCAAACCCGGCGAGGAGCGCAGCGCTGTCGCCCCGCAGCAGCTGGTCCAAGTACCCCGTCGTCGGGTCGGGTGCCGCCCACCCCGCGGCGATCTTCGCAATGCCGAAGGAGAGCCGCTGCCGCCACCACTGCGGTGCATGATTTCCCTGCGGCACCTCGGTCACGGTGACGTCGTATCCCCTGGCCTTGAGCGCATTCGCGAACCGCCGATGCGCCTGCAGGAAGTTCGGACCCGAGCCGCCGAGTGTGGGGTGATCCTCGAGAGCGCCGACGTCCAGAACGAACCGCACGTCTTGCTTCGCGCTCGCCTGCACCTGGGAGGTCAGCCATTCGTACGGCGCTCCGTTCGACGCTTCGGCCCCGCGCCAGAAGGCGCCGCTCTGCGACCAGACGTTGCCGAAGAGGTCGGGGCGTTCGAACGCCACATACGCCGACGCGAGGCCCCCGGCACTCGACCCCGTCACGATCACGCGATGGGGATCGCTCGTGACGGGCCAGCGAGCGCGCACCCAGGGTACGAGTTGCCCCAGGAACTGGACCATCTTGTGCGCGTTGCCGAGATCCGCGATGCGCACGGAGGAGACCGAGTCGTCGATCAACACCGCGATGAACGCCGGCGTCTGATGTGTCGCAAGCAGCGTATCGAGCACCTGCGGCAACGGCATCGTGTCGCGGTACTCGTCACCGTCGAACGCCACAATCAAGGGATAGGTGGCAGACGCACCGGCGGTGAAGCCGGGCGGAGTGTAGACCCAGAGGCGGCGTGGGCGGTGATAGGCGGAGTCATAAACGACGACCGGTGAGACGCGCCCGGCAGGCACCGGCATCTGGGCGACGCAGGGAGCAGCGCCGACCAGGAGGAGAGTCAGGCAGACCATTCGTAGGATTCCGGGTTCGCGTCCGGGGTCAGCCACACTCGACCCGCGTCGATTCATTGTTCTCGTCACACCGTGGTTCCCCTAATCCCGGGCGCACGCCCGGGGTCATCCAAAGGGAGCAGGGTTCTCAGCTCGGCAGTTCCTGCAACCGTCGTTCCAGGAACCGTCGTTCCGGTTCCTGCCGCGTAAGCGCCAGTGCCCGCTCGTACGATACCCGTGCATCCTGGACGCGGCCAAGCCGCCGGCACAGATCGGCGCGGGCCGAATGGGCGGGCAGGTAGTCGGCGAGATCGCCGCGCACCAGGATCGCATCGATCAGGGCGAGCCCGGCCGCGGGCCCGTCGCGCATCGCCACCGCGGCGGCGCGGTTCAGCTCCACCACCGGAGATGGGTCGATCCGCAGCAAGACGTCGTACAGGGCGACGATCTGCGCCCAGTCGGTGTCGGCGGCGCGCACCGCCTCGGCGTGCACCGCGGCGATCGCCGCCTGCAGGGTGTAGGGGCCGAAGCGCCGTGTCACAAGCGCCTGCTCGACGAGCGTCTGGCCCTCGGCGATCTGCTGGCGATTCCACAGGGTGCGATCCTGCTCGTCGAGCAGTACGAGCTCACCGGTCGCCGTGGCGCGGGCCGGCCGCCGCGCCTCGTGCAGCAGCATCAAGGCGAGCAGTCCTGTGACCTCGGGATCGGGGAGCAGCTCCTGCAGCACGCGGCCCAGCCGGATCGCTTCGCCGGAGAGGTCGGTGCGCACGAGCGACGCCCCTGACGACGCCCAGTAGCCCTCGTTGAACACGAGGTAGACGACGTGCAGCACGCTATCGAGCCGCGCCGGGAGGTCTTCCGCCGCGGGCACCTGATACGGGATGACGGCGTCGCGGATCTTCGCTTTGGCGCGTACGATGCGCTGCGCGACGGTAGGCGCGGCGGTGAGAAAGGCGCGCGCGATCTCTTCCGTCGTAAGATCGCACACCTCGCGCAGCGTCAGCGCGATCTGCGCGTCGGGGGTGAGGGCGGGGTGGCAGCAGGTGAAGATGAGCCGCAGCCGGTCGTCGGGGATGTCCCCGTCTTCCTCGGCCGTCGCGGCCTGCGCGTCCATCTCGAAGCGATGGATGATTTCGGCTTGCGAGGCGTCGAAACGGGCGCGGCGGCGCATCGCGTCGATCGCCTTGAAGCGGCCAGTCGACACGAGCCATGCTCTGGGGTTCTGCGGCACGCCGTCCACCGGCCAGCGTTCCACCGCCGCGGCGAAGGCGTCCTGTAATGCCTCCTCGGCGCGATCGAAGTCGCCGAGCAGGCGGATCAATGTCGCGAGGACGCGGCGCGACTCGGCGCGGTAGACGGTGTCGACCATTGCGCGCGCGGTGCCGGCCGCGTCCTCGCTCATCGCCCCACAGTTACGGCTGGTCGAACGTCATGATCGGCCGCACCTCGATGCTGCCCAGGCGCGCCGAGGGAATCTTCGACGCGACCTGGATCGCATCGTTCAGGTCCTTGGCGTTGATCAGGTAGAAGCCGCCCAGCTGCTCCTTCGTTTCGGCGAAGGGGCCGTCGGTGGCCGACATCTTGCCATTGCGGACCCGCACGGTCGTGGCGGTGCCGACCGGCTGCAGCGCCTCGCCCGCCACGTAGTGCCCGCTCTTGCGGATGCCATCGGTGAACGCGAAGTACTCGCCGGTGAAGGCGTCCGCCTCGCTCTTCGCCATCGTCGCGACCTTCTTCTCGTCCTCGTAGATCAGGCACAGATACTTCATGGCTCCCTCCCGAACAGGATGAACCGGCAGTGGACGCCAAGTAGTCGTTCGGGGAATGCCCAAATCGACAGCGGGTAACCTGTTGACCTGTATCCGTCTCCGCCACTCACCGCTGGTAGGGAGTCACCACGACTCGTCGGCGGTGGGGCCGTACATCGCAGGCAGCGGTACGTCGTTCAAGCGCAGGTAGACGCTGAGTTGGCCGCGGTGGTGCACCATGTGGTTGATGTGCTGGCGCACGACGACGCCGCGCGGCGCCGTGAACAGCGCGCGGTCGCCGTGTTTGAGGGACCAGGGGAGCGCGAAGTCCGAGTCCTTGGCGTCCTTCAAGGCATCGCGCGCTTCGACGACATGGCGGTCGAATTTCTGCAGCAGCGAATCGGTGGACTCCAGGCTGTATCCCGGTGCCTTCGCGAGATCGAGGTCGGGGAAGCGCAGCATCGTCGTCATCCACCCCGGCATTGTGGCGACGAGCTGGGCGAGGTGCCCCAGCGCGAACGATTTCGGGTGCGGCTTCCACGCGCCCTTGTCGCTCGGCACCCGCTCGAGCAGCTTGCGCGTCGTGGCCATTTCCTGATCGAATTCGGGAAGCAGCGCCTGGGAGATGCTCATCGGAGGATCCTCGTCGGAGCGCAGGTCTCCTCAGTATACCCGGCTGCCCCCCGGCGGTCCTGGGCGAAGAAATCCCTCCACGGCTTCCAGCTCGTGGCGTGGAGCCACAGCCCGTGGACAATTGGAGTGCGTGGGGTTGGCATGATGCAATTTAGCGCGGCACGACCACCCCGTCGTGTACCACGGCGACGATACTCCGCGTGTTGCGGATGGTCTCGAGGGGGTTGGCCGCCAGCACGACGAGATCGGCGACGAATCCCGGAGCGACGCGCCCGAGTGTGTCCGCAGCCTGGAGATATGTTGCCGGGTTGAGGGTGGCCGCACGCAACGCCTCGACCGGCGTGTATCCCGCCGCGACGAGCAAACCCAACTCGTCGTGCAGGCTCTCTCCAGGAATCATTCCTGAGCTGCCCAGGTCGGTGCCAGCCAGGATCGGCAACCCGGCGCTGCGGATGTGCGCGGCGAGATCGACAAACCCCGCCAGAATGCTCGGGAATTGACCGGGCGCGAAGACGCGGAAGCTGGAGATCGTCGGGTCGAGCCAGACCCCGTTCGTGTGCAGGTGCTGCAGCAGGAGCTGGAGGTCGGCTGTCCGGCACCCGGCGGGCGCCGAGTGTCGCGCCCGCGTCGTGGAATCGAAGATGACAAGACAGCGATCGGGGAGAAACTCGAGATGCTCGATACTCGTGAGCCCGTGCGCCGAGAGGCTCTCGGCGCTGAGTCCGGCGGGGACATGTCCCGAGAGCCGCAGGTAGTGCTCGCTCGCGGACCGAGCGATGGCGAACCAGGCTTCGGGCGAGAGCCCTTCGTGCACCTTGATGAAATCGACGCGGCGGCGCGCGAGCGAGTCCACTGCCCGGCGGGCGTCCGCGGCGCTCTGGACCAGAGCCAGTCCCGTATCGGAGGCAAACGAGTCTTTACCGTGCAGCGCGAGCCCGGCGACGACGAGTGTCGGGCCGCGTGTGGGATGCGTGCGCAGATCCTCTCGCAGCGCCAGCGTCGCGTCCAGGGGTCCGCTCATCACCCGCGCTCCCGTGATGCCCCAGTGCAGCAGCTGAGCGGCGGTAGCGGTATCGCTCAGGTGCACGTGCATGTCCCACAGCCCAGGGATGACGAACCGGCCCGTGCCGTCGAGCTCGGCGGTCCCGCGCGGCACAGTGACGCGCGGCGACGTATCGACCTGCACGATTCGTTCGCCATCGATCACGATCGACCGATCCGGAAGCAACGCGCCGTTGGCGACGTCGACGACGGTGACGTGCGTGACGACAAGGCCGGGACGCTGTCGCTGGGCGCACGCGACGAGAACCAGCAACCCCAGTCGGCGAATCATCACAGTGATCACGCGTTCGCCCGTGGTTTCGGGACGAGGGTGACGATCGTGGCGAGTGCCACCGCGATCGGTGCAGTGTAGCGCGGGTCGTAGGTCACGCCGGTGAGGGGAAAGACGTAGGAGCAGAAATTCTCGAGGCCGTGACACAGCGCCACCGCGCCCACGCTTTTGCCGGTGTGATTGTAGAGCCAGGTCATGACGACCCGCAGCGCCACGGTGAAGACGACCCACCAGGCGATCCACGCGGGCTCGCGCCGGGCTTGGAGGAGGGGGACGAGGTGCCAGATGGCCCAGGCGAGACCGAGAATCACCCCCGCTCCCAATGCACCCCAGCGCTGCTGCAAAGGGTCGATAGCGTATCCCGACCAGCCCAGCTCCTCGCTCATTCCCGCGAGGACGTACGCTGCGAGCATCACGAACGAAACGAGCGGAGCCACAGGCGGCGCGGCGACTGGACGGCCCGCGAGTCGCAGCCCGGTGTAGGCGAGCAGCATCATCGCCGGCATCAGGAGCACGGTGATCGCGACCCAGGTGATCGAGGGAATGCGGTCGTAGTCGACGGCGCGCTGCAACAGGGCGACTGCCGCAGGGCTGCCCCCCGCGCGATACACCAGAATCAGCGCCGCGCCGGCCGGGGCGAGGATCATCAGGGCGCCGATCGGGAGGCCGGGGAGAAGCTGGATCCCCGTCGCGGCGCCCAGGATCCAGAAGGGAATGGAGAGGGCGAGGACCAGCAGAAAGAACGCGGGAATCACCTCACCCGTCTTCCCCCCTCGCGTTGTACCGCTCCACCTGTCCCCCTCTCCCTGACGGGAGAGGAGGGACGTCCGTCACAATGCCCCGCGTGACAACCACGCCGCACCGGCGAGGCAGATGGTGACGAGGAACGAGAACGCCGTTGGAGCCGCGAAGAAATAGTCCCGGCCTAGAACTTGGACCAGAGGTACTGGTTCGTGACCTCGTGGTGGAATTGGATCTCGGCGGCCTTCACCTCGGCGCCGAGCGCCTTGGGACAGCGGTCCGCCTGGGCCTGCTTCAGCTCGGCGAACTTGCCGTGCACCTCCTCGCCGAGCGCCTGCTTGAGAAATGCGCTGGCCTGGTAGAGGCGAATC
>DASSIL010000255.1:0-4308 GCA_035691925.1 Gemmatimonadales bacterium | reverse complement strand
GCTGCAGCGTGGCGAGGGCGTGCGGCACGGTGTCGGGCAGAGTGTCCCAGATCCGCTCGTCGCTCTCGATCCGGTATTCGCGCCAAGCGTGACGACGCAGCCGCGTGGAGATCTCGAACATCGCGAACTTGCATGCCCAGGTGGTGAAGCGGGCCTCGCCCCGGAACAAGGCGAGCTTCTTGAGCACGGCGAGGACGGCGTCGCTCGCCGCCTGATGGCACAGGTCATCCACCTCGTCCCGTCCGCGCTCCGGCAGCGTGGCGCCGCGCCGCGCAGCCTCCGCCCGGGCGACGCGCAACAGCAGGGCATGCAGCCGGGCAATCGCCGCCTCCCGCCCCGGCGCATCGGCCCCGAGGTCGCGCACCCAGGCGGCGGACTCCTGGTCGAGCTGTGCCGTCGCCATGGGCAAAGCATGGCGGCCGGGAACCCCGGCCGCCAGTGCCGACGCCGCCCTCATCGATCGTCGTAGAAACGGCGCATCTGAGTTGCGATGTATGTGAGGTGGTCCTCCACCGCGAAGTGGCCTGCCTCGAGCCGGTGCAGCTCGGCGCTCGGCAGGTCGGCCAGGTAGGCCTCGCCGCCGGCGGCGGTGAAGAAGATGTCCTCCTGACCCCAGAAGATCTGCGTCCGCGGTTTCCGCTCGCGCAGGAAGCGCTGCCACGCCGGGTACAGCGGGACATTGGTGCGGTAGTCGTAGAACAGATCGAGATTGAGGCGCGCCGCGTGGGGACGCTGCAGGAACGCGATGTCGGACTCCCAGTTGTCCGGGCTGATCAGCTCGGGGCGCCGGGCGCCGTGCAGGTAGATGGTGCGAATCGTCTCCGGGGTGAGGAAGCCGTGCAACGGCGCCTCGGTCTCGGGCGTCCGGTTCTTCCACAACGCCCCGCGCAATCCGTCCCAGGTGGCGGTGAAGCCGACCTCGTAGGCGTTGGAGTTCTGGATGACGAGCCACTCGAGCGCCTCGGGACGCCGGCCCACGATCCGGAACCCGACCGGACCGCCGTAGTCCTGCACGTAGAGCCCGAAGCGGTCGAAGCCCTTGAGCGCGAGGAAACGCTCGATCACTTCCGCAATGTGATCGAAGGTGTACGGCCAGGCGGCTGGATCGGGCCGGTCGCTCAGACCGAAGCCGGGGTAGTCGGGCGCCAGCACGTGGAACCGGTCAGCGAGCGCGGGCACCAGGTTGCGGTACTGGTGCGAACTGGACGGGAATCCGTGCAGCAGCACGAGCTTGGGATCTCCGGGGCGGCCGGCCTCTCGGTAGGCGACGGAGAGACCATCGACCGCGAGCGTGCCGTAGGAAGTGGGGCGCGCGTCGCTGGTGTCGGCGGGCATCTCCATGACCGCGGCGGCCATGGTCGAATCCTTCGATCTGGGCATAGAGCGGGACATTGGGCACCTGTCTTGATGTTCCCCGGAAGGAGCAGCGGCCCACGGGGTGTTTAGGGGCCCAACCGACGCTGCCCCCCGAATGGTGTTCGAGGGTTTGCGTCGGGAAGTCGGGGGATCTTACGAGGTAAAAGCCGGATGCCCACTCTCACTGCCATCGTTTCCTGACATTCCGGGCTCCGCTATTCGGCCCGCAACGCCTCCATCGGATCCACCCGCGTCGCCCGGCGCGCTGGGATCCAGCTCGACGCCGCGGTAACCGTCACGAGCGCGAGCGCCACCGCGGACAGCGCCAGCGGATCCGTGGCCGTGGTACCCACCAGGATCGCCTGCAGCCCGCGGCTCATCGCCACCACAAGGGCGAGCCCGATCGCGATGCCGATCCCGGCGAGCTTTGCCGTGCCGCCGAGCACCAACCGCAGCACGCCGCCCGGTGTGGCGCCGAGCGCGATGCGGACGCCGATCTCCTGGGTGCGCTGCGAGACGTTGTAGGTCATCACGCCGTACGTCCCCACGCACGCCATGAGCAGCGCGACCAGCGCCGTCACCACGAGCGTCCGCGCCGTGGCGCTCTGCGGCGACAGCGCCGCCGCGACCACCCGCGGCATCGGGGCGACGTCGCCCGCGGCCAGCCGGGAGTCGATCGCATTGATCGCCTGCTGAATCGGCCGCGCCAGCGCGGCGGGATCACCGGCACTGCGCACCACGAAGCTCAGGATCCGCGCCGGCCACTGCCGGTTCGACACGTACACCGCGGCTCCCACGTCCCGGCCCATGAGCGGATTGCCGCGCACGTCGCGCACGACCCCCACCACCTCGATCCACTGCCCGCTGTCGGCCCGGAACCGCTTGCCGAGCGCGTCCTCCCCCGGCCACAGCAGCCGGGCCGCCCGTTCGCTCACCACCGCCACCGGCGCCGTACTCATCCGGTCCGTCGTTGCCATGGTGCGTCCCGTCACGAGCGGGATCGCCAGCGTCTCGAGATAGCCCGGCGAGACGCGCCGCCACCCCACGACGGGAGCGTCCTCGCGCCGCACCAGTGGGTGACCTTCGACGTCGACGCTCGCGCTGCTCTCGTACCAGGACAGCGGCAGGATCGTCGTCGAACCCACGGCGAGCACACCCGGCAGCGCGCCGATGCGATCCTGGAGCGTCTGGTAGAAGTGATCGACGGCGCTGTCCTGGGGATAGTCCCTGGCCGGCAGCGTGACGCTCAGCGTCAGGACATCGCCGCTGCGGAACCCCGGGTTGGTGAGCGCCAGGCGGCGGAACGTGTCCATCGTCTGCGTCGCGCCCACGAGCAGCAACAGCGACAGGGCGACTTCCAGCACGACCAGTGCACTGCGCACGCGTCCCGAGCGCGCGTCCCCGGCCTCGCCGCGACCGCCTTCCCGCAGTACCCGCTGGATGTCGACCCGAAAGATGCCGAGGGCGGGAACGACACCGGAGAGCAGACCGGCGCCGAACGTCGCGAGCGCCGCGACTCCCAATGCCCGGCCATCGAGCCGCAGCTCGCCGAATCCCGGGATGAACCGCTGCACCTCGACCGGGACACTGGTCGCCATCGCGTGCAGCCCCGCGAGCGTGCCGAACATACCGAGCACGCCGCCGGCCACGCTGATCAGCACGCTCTCGGCCAACTGCTCGCGCACCAGGCGCGCGCGCGGTGCGCCCATCGCCAACCGCACCGCCAACTCGCGCCGCCGGCCGGTGGCGCGCGCGAGCAGCAGGTTGGCCACGTTGGCGCAGGCGATGAGCAGCACGAACGCGCCGGCGGCGAGCAGCACCATCATGAACGGCCGGGGCCCCTGCCCGAAATACGGCTCGGCAGGCTCGGCGAGCATGACGCGCTTCGCGTTCGTCGCCGGGAAGTCGGCGCTGAGACGGGCGCCGAGCTGCGCGACCGCTGCGGCCGCTCGGGACGGCGTCACGCCGCGGGCGAGCCGGCCCAGCACGAACACGCCCTGGCCGCGCCGCATCGCCCAATCGTCGGGCGTGAACGCCAGCGGCGCGAGCAGCTCCGCGCCCGGCGGGAACACGAAATCCTGGGGCAGGACGCCGACGACGGTGTACGGTTCCCCATTGATCCGCACCGCCCGTCCCACGAGGTCGCTGTCGCCGCCGAAGCGCCGCTGCCACAGCCCGTGAGTGAGGATGACGACGTGACCGGCGCCCGATTCGTCGTCTGCCGGTGTGAAGTCTCGTCCCAGCGCCGGGGCGCGGCCGATCGCGCGCAGGAAATTCGCCGACACGAGCGCCGCGCCGACCCGCTCGGGGACGTCAATGCCGGAGATGTTGGCGCTCCAGCCGCGCTGCGCGGTGAGATCGCTGAACTCGGGGAGCGCCCGTGCGTCGCGATACGCTGCGGGCGCCATGCCGGCCTCGCGCGCCGGCGCATCGGCCGGCGCCTCCCACACGTGCATCACGCGTCCCGCATCGCGCACCTGCGGCAGCGGCCGGAACGAGAACGTATCGGCGGTGCTGAACATCACCGTCACCGACGCTAGCCCAAGACCCATGCAGAGGATGGCGAGGAGGGCCAGTCCGGGCGCTTTGCGCAGCCCGCGGACGGCGTAGCGGACGTCGAGCAGGATCGAGTTCACTGGAATCACGAGCCCTGGCTCACACTACGGTACCCGAGCCATTTGGTTGCAGACCGCCGCCTTATCGACCGCCTGACCGCCTGACCGCCCGACCGCCGCCTCACCTACCGCCGCTTATCGAGCTCGAATCCTGCTGGAAGAACGACCGCGGCGTCACTCCCTTCAGGAACGGCTCGATGAACGCCAGCAACAGATCGACCTGCGTGATGACGGCGGTGTGTGACGTCGCCGGCAGCACCGCGAGCCGCGACGCCGGCAGCGGCTGGCCCATGTCGCCCATGATTCCACCGCCCAGCAACCGGAACATCGCGACCGA
>DASSIL010000254.1:0-2693 GCA_035691925.1 Gemmatimonadales bacterium | reverse complement strand
CGCCGGCAGCACCGCGAGCCGCGACACCGGCAGCGGCTGGCCCATATCGCCCATGATACCACCACCGAGCAGCCGGAACATCGCGACCGAATGCTCGAGCGTCGCCACATCGGCATCGCCGGTGATGATGAGCACCGGAGCTTTCAGCGCCCGCACGTCCTCCCCCCACGCCATCGGCTCCTTCTCGAGCGCGATCAGCTTCGAGACCAGGCCAGGAAAGCCGTCGGGATTGGGAGCGAGCTTCTTGTACTCCGCGGCGATCGGCAAGTTGACGAACATGTCGACCGTCATCTTGGGAATGAACGCCGTAAACGCCGGCTGCCAGCCGCGCGCGTCGTAGCCGCCGGACGCCGACACGAGCTTGTTCACCTTGTCGGGGTGGCGGATGGCGAGCTGCAGCCCGGTGGCGGCGCCCATGGAATAGCCGAAGACGTCCGCCTTCTGGAGGCCGACGGAATCCATAAAGGCCGCCACGTCGTCCGCCAGGTTGGGATAGGTGATCGGGCGGTCGATGTCCGTGGTGCGGCCGTGGCCCTGCAGCTCGAGCGCGTAGACGCGGTGCGTCTGGGCGAGCCTGGGAATGATCGCGCCCATGGCGGGGATGTTCATATAGGCGCCGTGCAGCACGATCAACGGATCGCCGGCGCCGGAGACCTCGTAGTAGAGCTGCATCCCGTGGATCAGGACGCGGTGGCCTACGGCCGGAGCCTGGGCCGGAGGCGTCGGGGGAGCCTGGGTGCGGCAGCCCGACAGAACCGCGGCCGCGGCGATGAGGGTAGTGCGGAGCACGGCGTTCATGATCTGGTCTCCGGGTTCGGTTCGTTCATTGAGGCGACGAACGAGGACCTTCAGAATCGACAGGGTGTTACGCGCGACTGAGAGTCGCGGCTCGGCTATCTGTCACCGATGGTGACGCGGCGAGCCGCCTTATATCGCTCTCAGCGACAGTTGGCCGAGTCGCGGCTCTTAGCCGCGAAAGACGGGGTCTGGCGAGCCCGGGGTTCAACCTCTAATCCTCGCCAGCTCCACGACCAACTCCCGCTGCCCGGACAGGATCTTCTCCAGCGCCACGGGGATCGCGAACCACCCTGCTCGATCGACCTCGGGGAACTCCTGCCGCCTGCCGGACTTGGGCGGCCATTCCATAGTAAAGGTATTGCTGCGCAGCTGAGCAGGATCGCAGTCGCCCTCCACCGCCCAGGCGTGCACGCGCTTGCCACCGCGTTGCGTAATCGGCGCCAGCGGAATGAACGGGCCCGCCGCCTGGCACCCCGTCTCTTCCGCGAATTCCCGCTGCGCGGCCGCGAGTGGTTCCTCGCCCTCCGGAAATTCCCCCTTGGGAATCGACCACGCCCCCTGATCCTTTCCCGCCCAGAACGGTCCCCCCATGTGCGCGAGGAACACCTCCAGCTGACCGCTCCGCACGCGAAACATCAGTAGCCCGGCGCTTTGCTTCGCCATATATCGTCTCCGTCGTTGGTTCTGGGCTTGCGGCTTTGCCGTCCTTCGCTACCTCCAACCTTCACCTCCAACCCGACACCGCCATGCATCCACTGCTCGCCGCCTTCCTCGCGCTCGCCCAACAACCCGACACCACGCTCTGGACGCGGTTGCACTACCGCTTCGTCGGCCCCGAGGGGAATCGCGCGATCGCCGCCCTGGGCGAGCCGGGCAACCCCCTCGTGGCCTACATCGGCGCGGCGTCGGGCGGGATCTGGAAGACCGAGGACGGCGGCGTGCACTGGCGCGCTGTGTTCGACAGCGAGCCCGCCCAGGCGATCGGCGCGCTCGCGATGGCGCCATCGGCGCACAATGTGCTCTGGGCCGGGACCGGGGAGACGTTCTTCATCCGGTCGATGACGGCGCTCGGCGACGGCGTGTACCGTTCTACCGACGCGGGACGCAGCTGGCAGCACATGGGCCTCGACTCCACCGGCCGCATCGCCCGCATCGTCATCGATCCCACGAACCCCGACATCGTGCTCGTCTGCGCCCTCGGCCGCGCCTACGGGCCGGCGCAACAGCGCGGCGTGTATCGGACCGCCGACGGCGGCCGCACCTGGGCGCGCGTGCTGTTCGTCGACCCCAACACCGGCTGCTCCGACCTCGCGATCGATCCGGGCGACCCCAACACGTACTTCGCCGGGATGTGGCAATTCGAGGTGAAGACCTGGCACCTGCAGAGCGGCGGCCCAGGGAGCGGGCTGTGGGTCTCGCGCGACGGCGGCGTGACGTGGAAGCGTCTCACCGGCCGCGGGCTCCCGGGCGCGGCGCACATCGCGGGCAAGGTCGCCGTGGCGGTCGCCCCCTCGAACCCCAACACCGTATACGCGCTGTTCGAGGACAAGGACCCGACGCTCTACCGGAGCGACGACCGCGGAGTCACCTGGCGCGTGGTGTCGCGCAATCACGACATGGCCGAGCGGGCACCGTACTACGTGCGCTTCGCCGTGGCGCCGGACGACGAGGAGCGGCTCTACTTTGTGTCGGTGCGGTTCAGCGAGTCGAAGGACGGCGGCCAGACGCTCACGCGCGTGGGCTTCTCGGCCGGCGGCGATAACCACGACTTCTGGATCGACCCGCTTACACCCTCGCGCATGATGATCGCACACGACGGCGGCGCGAGCATCACCCTCACCGGCGGCAGGAGCTGGACGCGCATCGTCTTGCCGATCGCGCAGATGTATCACGTG
>DASSIL010000253.1:0-7573 GCA_035691925.1 Gemmatimonadales bacterium | reverse complement strand
CGCAGGCCGTGCGGCCCCCGCGTCCTCGCGTCCGGAGCCCCACCCCCGGCGCGCACATAGTGGTACGCAGAACTCCCAAACGCCGATTCCCAGGTGAGCCTGATGACGAGAACCGTAAGGCTGCTTTTCCTGATGGGCTGCTGTCTGAGCGGCACTGTCCTCACTGGCCAGGGTTTGGATCCCGCTGTCCTGACCAAGCCCGCCACCGACGCTTGGCCGACGTACGCGGGTGATTACTCGCAGCGCCGCTACAGCACGCTCACCCAGATCGACACCACGAATGTCCGGCACCTCTCGCTCGCGTGGGTGCGCCGCCTCACGGCAGGCCCCGGTGGTGGCGAAGGCAACTGGTTCGGCCCGCCGCCCGGGCCTCCCGCCATCACCGGCGGTGAAGCCGAGGAGCCGGTCACCATGCCGGGGGCGACCAGCGGGTCCCCTAGGCTTTCTGGATCGATCCTGCAGGTCAACGGCATTCTCTACGTCACCGCGCCGGACAACGCCTGGGCGATCGACGCACTGGACGGGCACATCCTCTGGCACTACTGGTGGAAATCGCGCGGCGGGACGCACATCGGCAATCGCGGCATGGCGATGTATGGCGATTGGCTGTTCTTCGAGACGCCAGATGACTATTTGGTGTCGCTCGACGCGAAGACCGGCCAGGAACGCTGGCACAAGGAGATCGCCGATTTCAGCCAGCAGTACTTCTCGACAATGTCCCCCGTCGTGATCGGCAATCACGTGCTGGTGGGGACGGGCGACGACCTCGATGCGCCGGGATTCCTGCAATCATTCGATCCCACCACGGGCGACCTGCAGTGGAAATTCTATACGGTGCCGATGCAGAAAGGCGACCCGGGACTCGAGACGTGGGCCAGCCTCGATGCAGCGCGTCACGGTGGGGCGCAGGTCTGGATGCCGGGCTCGTACGATCCCGAAACACAGCTCTACATCTTCGGCACCGGGAATCCGACGCCGGCCTACACCGCCGCGCTGCGCGCACCGAAAGATCAACACACCAACCTGTACACCTGCTCGGTCGTGGCGGTGAACGTCAACACCGGCAAGATGGCGTGGTACTACCAGACGTCGCCCAACGACACGCACGATTGGGACGCGACGCAGGCGCCGGTGCTGGTCGACGGCATGTTCGCGGGGAAGCCGCGGAGGCTGGTCATGCAGGCGTCCCGCAACGGCTACTTCTTCGTGCTCGACCGCACGAGCGGCGAGCACCTCCTCACCGGGAAATACTCGGACGCCGCCAACTGGGCGTCCGGCATTAACGCCAAGGGACAACCGGTGCGGGATCCGGCGAAGGACAATACGATCGCGGGCTCCCTGGTCTCGCCCGACAACGGCGGCGCCACCAACTGGTATCCGCCGAGTTACGACCCCCGGGCGGGACTGCTCTACGTGATGCTGCACGAGGTCTACTCGATGTATTACCTCACGAACACGGATCCGCGCATGCTCGTGGGGCTGGGCGGCAGCGAGCAGGACGACGTTGGATCGCTCGGAACTTCGATCGTCGCGATCGATTACCAGACGGGAAAAGTCGCCTGGAAATACCCGCTCCCGTACGGCTATGGGGGCAGCGGGTTGCTCACGACGGCGGGTGAACTGCTGTTCGCCAACGACGGATCGGGGAGCCTGGTCGCCTTGGGGCTGCAGGGGAGGAATCCTCCGAAGCCGCTTTGGCATGCCCACATCGGCTCGGTCGATAACGCCGCGGAGACCTACACCGTGGACGGCCAGCAGTACGTGCTGGTGACGGGGGATGGCGCCGTCTGGGCGTTTGCTCTGCAATAGGCGGCGAGCAGCCGGCCGGCCCGCAGACCTGAAGGCACAACGAAACGGCCCCCGCCCCAGGTGGGGGTCGCCCCACACCCTTGAACGCGTTTCAGGGCAAGGTCGTATGGATCACCGGTGCCTCTTCCGGGATCGGGCGTGCGCTGGCCCTGGCGTTCGCCGCCGCCGGGGCCCGGCTCATCCTCTCGGCGCGCCGTGCCGACGCCCTCGAAGAGGTACGGCGCGCCTGTGGGACAGCGGAGGTTCACCTCGTCCCACTCGACCTCGCTGATCTCGATTCTCTCCCGGGACGGGCCACCGAGGCGTTGGCCTGTTACGAGTCGGTGGACATCATGGTGCACAACGCGGGGCTCGCGGCCCGCGCCCGGGTGGTGGATGCGACCCGGGACGTGCTCGAGCTCGTGCTGCGCACGAACTACGTGGGTCCGGCGATCCTGACGCGCGCGTTGCTTCCGTCGATGCTCGCCCGGGGCGGCGGGCAGTTCGTCGTCATCAGCAGTCTCTCGGGCAAGTACGGCGGGCCGTTGCTCTCCGCCTACGCGGCCTCGAAGCATGCGCTGCACGGCTTCTTCGAATCGCTGCGGGCGGAAGAGCACGATCGGGGGATCGTCGTGACCTTCGTCGTGCCCGGCTTCATCAAGACGGACATCACGGCGCATGCCCTCACGGGGCGCGGAGCCCGTTTCGGGCGCGTCCTCCCGATCTTCCGGACGGCGATGGAGCCGGAGGAGTGTGCCCGCCGCATCCTCCCAGCCGTTGCTCGGCGCCGGCCGGAGGTGCTGGTCGGCGGAGCGGAGCTGTGGACCGTCCGCTTGCAGCGCTGGTTCCCCCGCGCGCTCGCGGTCGTGGTACGCAGCCATCCGGTGCGGATACGCAACCGGTTGCTCGGCTGGATTCCCTTCCTCGGGCGGCGGTGGCGGGAACATCCCCTAGAAAGGAAGCGTCACGACAGCGAAATCGACGACAACTCCTGAATGCCGGGGGGAACCTTCGCCATCAGGTGAAGTGTCGCGCGTAGTCCCGGGCGAAATCCCGAATGGTGCGTGGCGGACGGCCGAGGATGCGCTCGACCGTCGGTGAGACGATCGACGTCGGGCCTCCCGCCTTCTGGTAGGCAGCGATGGCGAGCGTCGCCTCGATGAGGTCGGGCTCGATCCCCCGCCCCACGAGGCGCGCCCGTGCGTCGTCCATGGAGATCGGCTGGTAGCGTACCGGCTTCCCCGTGGCTTCGGACAGCGCCGCAGCGACGTCGGAATACGACACGGCCTCGGGTCCGGTCAGCACGTACTTCTTGGCTGCGTGCTCATCGGGATGCAGCAACACCAGGGCGGCGACCGCGGCGATGTCTCGTGTGTCGATGAACGGCACCCGGCCGTCGCCGATCGGGGCAGAGATCACGCCCGCTGCGCGCACGGTGTCGGCTTGGTCGGCGAGCCAGTTCTGCATGAACGCGTGCGGGCGCAGCAGGGTCCAGGCGAGCGGCGTCGCTTGTAGCGCCTGCTCCACCACCCAATGCCGGCGCGCGATCGTCGAGTGGGAATGATCGGACGCGCCCAGCGCCGAGAGTTTGACGATGTGTCGGACTCCGGCGTCCCGCGCGGCGTGGACCACGGCGAGCTGCGTCTGCGCGAAGTCGCCACCGTTGCCCGTCAGGAGGAAGAGCCGGTCGCCGCCCTCGAGCGCGACCCGAAGCTCGTGCGGGTCGTCGAGATCGGCGCGCACCCAGGTGACGTTCGGTGCCGGCCAGGTCTTGCGGATATCGCGGTAGAGGGCGCGCAGCTCCGTCCCCGCCGTGGCGAGCAGCCGCACCAGTTCGCGGCCGATCGTGCCGGTGGCCCCCGTGACGACGATCGGGACGACAGGCCGTTCGAGCGCGAACAGCTCAGGAGCGGGAGCGGTGGACCAGGTCATCTTATGTAAGAACGGATCAGGAGCCGGCGCTGGTTCCCGGGCGGGGAGCGCTCAGCTCACCGCCCTCTTCACGAGCGTGCCGATCGTCGCCTCCTCGGTGGCCGTCAACTCTTTCAGCGCGAAGGCGGTCGGCCACAGGGCGCCAGCGTCGAGGTTGGCCTTGTCGCTGAAACCGAAGGTCGCGTACCGCGTCTTGAACTTCTGCGCGCATTGGAAGAAGCAGACGACCTTGCCGTCTCGGGCGTAGGCGGGCATCCCGTACCAGAGCCGCGGCGTCAGCGCAGGCGCGCTGGCTTTGATGATCGCATGCAGCCGCTTGCCGATGGCCCGGTCCGGTTCCTTCATCGCGGCGATCTTCGCGAGGACGGCGCTCTCCCCGTTCGCCGTGTCCCCCTTCAACTCCCGCACCCGGTCTTTCATGGCGGCGCGTTCCTCGGCCGTGAATCCCTTGGACTGCTTCGCTGACTTCTGCGTGCCCTTCCTGGGGCTCATAGAAACCTCGCGGTATGACGACGTGTGCTGCTTAACGAGGCCGCTCTTCCCGCACCTTCGTCAGTAACCGCTCTGTGAAGTCGAGCCGCTCCTGTGTTTCCGACAGCTCCTGTTGGAGGCCCTGGAAATCACGCTCCAGCGCTTCGAGTCGAGCTGTCACGTCGGGGGATGGTGACGCTGCGCGGGCCGCACGCAACCGAGCGACCCTTTGCACCGTGATAGCGGGGATGCCCACGACGATGATGAGGGCGGTATACAATACGACGGGCTCCATATGGCCTTCCTCTCACTGCCCAGATCGGACTGCCAGCGCAGCATGCCACAACCGGGAATATACGACAATGCAGATGGCGGAGTTTCGTAGGAGGTTGATCACCGGGATGAAGCAGCGGCGGGCGATGGGGCTGCGCGGCCAGGCCGCCTAACGAATCGCGTAAGCTATCGGCGCCCCAGCTTTCCTTGGCGTGGCCAAGCCGCAATTCTGTTGTCGCGGAGCTTGCGCAGCGCCCTGAAGGTGCGTGCCTTGCTGAGCGAGCCGGCTTGCACATCATGCCTGTAGATGTGACGAAACAGCCCCTCCAGCTCGCGGATCTCCTCATCGCGGATGTTGTCCCACACTTCGAAGATCGAAAAGTGGGTCCAGAGTCCGCGCTTGGTGCGACGGTGTCTGCGCAATCGGCTCCGGATCCCACCGTGCTCGCCGAGCCCTCCCATGCCGACGTAGACGACATTGTAGTTGTGCGTCTTGCTGCGACGGTTGCGAGTCCGGCTGTAGAGTACGTAGATGCCGCGAATTCCCGCCGGAATCTTGAGCACGTGTTCCTGCGGGAGGTACTCGGCACATTTTCTGATCAGGCGCAAGAGGCTCTGAGGCATCCCTATCCTCGAAGAATGGCACGCAGCCTTGTGGATCGATTCCTCTCCAAACTGTCATCCCATTCCAGTGGGCGATAGGTTAGCGTCGGCGTCTGCGACGCTGTGATAGTAGGTCCCCACAGCTGGAGCTCCGAGAAGCGTCATCGCCTCCTGGAGCCTCGATGGAGCAAGTGCCCTGCCAGCCGCTTGGTGGTCTTCGACCGTGTCCCACACCTCGATGACCGCGAACCGTTCTGGGTCGTCCAGCGCCTCGTAGAGGGTGCAGACGCGACACCCTGGAGCGGCGCGCACGTCCGTGACGACGGAGGTCAAGAACGTCCGCAATGACGGTCCTCGGCCGGGCTTCGCCCGGAACTCATTGATGCGCGTGATCGGCATAGGTCACGGCTGGGCGCCGACGCCTAACGAATTTCGCAAAAAGATGCGTGGTGCCGGGGCCGTGATCAAGACAGGTCCTTTTCCTCTCGGGCGGCCGCCCCAGCACCCGCTTCATACGCTGGCTAGGTAGCGCGCTTGCGAGCGTCGTTCCGCGGAGGCGCAGTGAACAACATTGCAGCATCCACACGCAACTGCATCAGTTGCCGTCGCAGGGCGCGAGTGCGCTTGTCGATCCAGAAGGTGACGGGTAGGGTTCCGAATTCTCCCGCGAACACCCAGCAAGGATGTCCGTCAACGACCGAGCTGCCCGTCACGGTACCGTGAACTGAGGTGACGGCGTTTGGTCCGGCCACAAACGAGGGCACGTCCAGGCTCAGCCCCTGCGCGAGGGCGCTCGACCGGACGACGAGATCGAAGCTCGCTCCGTCGTAGACGGTACCGCCAAAAGGCACGATCACGGGTTGGGAGTCGCCATTTACCAGGCGGACCCAGCCCTTTGCCCCGGATCTGTCGAAGGCGAAGTGCGCGATCAATTGGGACGAGTGACTGTGATACGCAACGGGCGTGAGATCGGACAAACGGTCGACGATCGTATCCAGCCGACTCCCCAGTACCTTATCAACGGCGGTATACACGCGAGTCAATCGAGAGCCGTCTGATGTCAATGCGTCGATGACCCAGCCGGTGCGGACAGTATCGGTGCCCCGAATCAAGTAGATGGCCAAGGAGTCGGTGCCGAGATGAAGCGCGTGGCCGTTGAGGCCGACCAGGCCGCGACTCGACTGGCCAGCCAACGTCCACGGCTGGCAGAGAGCCAGGATAACGCTGCATAGCCACCGTGTTCTCAAGGTCGCTCCTCGCGCGCGCCTAACGAATCGCGGATAGCCTGCGTCGTGCGGCGGCCTATGTGCGCGAAGACTTGGCCCGTTTGTTGAAGGCAAGACTCGTGCGCACCCAGAAGCCCAGGGCCGCCTTCGTGGCGACGGCGTCCTCGTCGACATGGACGAAGCCGCGATACGCGTGACCCTTCATCCTGACAGTCCGAACACCCCTGCGCCGTATCACAGCTTCATGCAGTTCGGGATCGATACGACACATCAACCGGTTGGGGCCGACGCTGATGCACATCTTCCCGTCTACCATGAAGGTAATGCCACCGAACATCTTCTTCTCCACGACGCGGGGAGTGTGAGCCAGTGCTGCTCTCACTCTGTCGCTCAGTGGCTTGCGGGCGGTCATGTAGAGCCTATTCCTGGGAATCGGGAGAAGAGCAGTGGCCGCCGCCTGACGAGAAATCGGACTGAACCCACGCTTAGACCGAACTTGCCATTCGCGTGCTGATCTGTCCATCAGCGCGAATCCGACTCATGCCAACTCCCTCCTCGCATCCGGCTTGGCGTCCTGGCACGCCCAATCCTGATCGCGCAATTCACGACCGCGACGCGGTCTAAGCACCGCCTGGGAGTAGGGCCCGAGACGGGGGACACGGGGACTGTCGAGCACCTTCTTGACAGTCATGCGTCTACGCTCCCGCGGCCTGCTTCAATGCATCCCGCGGCGATCCGCCCCACTGCCGACTCCACGCGCGCCGCAGCTGCAGCGCCGACCGAAACCCCGCGAACTCCGCCGCCCGCGTAACGCTGGCGCCGCCGCCCAGCGCCTGCCGCGCCCGCTCCAGCCGGATCGCCTCGAGATACTTGAGCGGCGACACGTGCGCATGGTCGAGAAAGAGTCGCAACAGGTGCCGCTCCGTGGTGTGACCGGCGTGCGCCAGCGCCGCCATGTTCCAGTCACGCTCGGGCGACTGGATGATGGCGTCCTGCACCCGATGCACCGTCATGTGGAGATGCCCGCGATGCTCGCCGAACGGTGACTGCTCGGGATCCCGGTCCGAGCGCCGCAGATACACGACCATGTCCTCGCTCACGCTCGCCGCCAGCCCATCGCCGCATTCCTGGGCGATGAGGTGCAGCGCGACATCGATCCCCGCCGTGATGCCCGCGCTCGACGCCATCGGCCCATCCACCACGAAGACGCGGTTCTCGATCACCTGCGCCCCCGGCGCCAGCTCCCGCAGCATCGGCAGCAACTCGTGGTGCGTGGTGCA
>DASSIL010000252.1:0-7997 GCA_035691925.1 Gemmatimonadales bacterium | reverse complement strand
CGCGGTCAAGCCATTCACCCCCGTGCCGGAGCTCTGGACGGCCTGCACGATCGCGGCGGCGCCGTTGGTGCCGCCGTCGGCCACCCCTTCCCATTGCGACACGATCCACTGGCAGTTGGAAACGGTGACGCTCGAAGTGATCGTGATCGGCCCGCTGCCGGGAGCGACGCTCAGCGCCCGGTAGACCGTCAGGCGATCGAGCGGCGTGGCGCCGTTGAACGTGACGGTGGCGACCACGTCCCATTGAGCCATCCCTCCGCCCGTGAGGGTGGGGCTCGGCGCCGCCGACGAGGCCTGATGCGTCAACACGGCGACCGTCACGAGAGCCCCGGGCGCCGGAGCGATCGTTCCGGTCGTGTAAACGCGCAGGTTAAGCGGATCGTGACCGGCGGTGAGCAGGGTGTGTACGATCGTCCCCGCGGTTCCGGGCGGCGTCACCGTGACGGACACCGCGTGGGTGAGCGGGGCGCCGTCTGCGCTCGCCGTGACGGTCAGCACCTGCGGGTCGGCCGAGCTCAGGGTACTGGTGAAGACGCCATCCGTGCCGGTGAACCCGGAGGGCGTGCCGAGTACGACGTTCGTTCCCGGCGCCTGGAGCGCGACGGACGAGCCGCTGATCGGATTGCCGTAGGCATCGACGATCGTCGCCGTGATCGTCGCGGTCCCGCTACCGGCGGTGATCGATGCGGGCGAGGCGCCGAGCGTGGATCGCGTGGCATCGACCGGGCCGGGGGTGACGATCACGACGGGGTGCTCGCTGAGAGTCACGCCGCTGGCGGTGGCCGTAATCGTCTTCGAGCCGGCCGCGGTGGCGCGCAGCGTGCCGGTGGCGATGCCATCACTGCCGCTTGGACCGGGTTGCGTGAGGGTGTTGCCGCTGCCGCTCGCAGTCAGAACGGCACTCACTCCGCTGACCGGATTGCCGCTCGCGTCTCGGAGTGTGATGGTAATCGTGGAGCTCTCGCCGCCGGCGGCAATCGGAGAAGTGGCGCTGACGCTCGACAGCGTTGCGGATATCGCGGGACCGCTGGCGCCTCCGGCCGCGAGCTCGATCGCCAGGAGCCCGGCGTTGGCCGACCTGGTCAGCGTCGCGGCGACCGTGTTGAGACCGGTGCCGGCCTCGGTCTCGAGCAACGTGGATTCACCGGACCCAATCTCGACGAGCTCCGCGAACCCACTCCCCGGCGTCACGGCGGGGGCAGCGGTGGTCGCCCCAACGATCCCGAACGCCACGTCGCCCACATTCCCGAACGCCGCGAGCGTGGTGGAGAGCGCAGACGTCGCGTCACCGCGGGTCGAGCCCGTCTGCACGATCGCGCCCGCCCCGTTGGCACCCGACTGTTCGACGCCGGTCCACTGCGAGACGGCCCACTCGACGTTCGAGATGCTGTTCGTGAACGTGATGGTGACCGGGCCACTGCCGGGGGTCGGGCTCAGGGCGCGGAACACGATGAGGCGCGACGTGGGCGAGGTCACCGGGTCGTAATCGAGGTGCGCGACCTCGGCCCAGGCCGTCATCCCGCCCCCCGAAAGTGCCGGGGTCAACGCCCCGCTCGAGCGCCGCATGCGGATCGCGATGGTGACGAGGGCATTCGCCGCCGGGGCGATGGCAGCGGTCGTGTAGATCCTCTGGTTGGCGCCGCTCGCGCCCGAGGTGAGCAACTGCTGCGCGATGGGCCCGCTGCCACCTCCGCCGCCGCTCGTCGGTTCGACTGTGACCGATGCGGTCTGCAGGATCGCGGTGCCAGCGATCGTCGCCGTAATCGTCTTGGTCTCAGGGGTGGTCGATGTGAACGTGCTCGTGAAGACGCCGTTGGCATCCGTCATTCCCGACCCGGGGGTGAGGCTGTTGCCACTCCCGGAAGCCGCGAGCGTTACGCTGGCGCCGGCAATGGCGTTGTTGCCCTCGTCCCGGGCGACGACGGTGATCGTCGCTGAACCGCTCCCCGCGGTGAACGATGACGGCGACGCCGCGATCGTCGAATTCGTGGCCGAGACGCCGCCTCCTCCACCACCTCCGCCGCCGCCCGAGACGTGGCAGGACGTTTGCCCCGAGTCGGTGAAGGTCTTGCCGGCGACGGGCACGAATTTCCAGGCGTAGCTGTCGTCATAGAGGTAGAGCTTCAGCACGCCGAAGGTGCTGCCGTTGCGGACCTCGCTCAGCGGGAAGATGTTCGTCAGTGTGCCGCCGCCGTCTCCGCCGGTGCCCGAAATGATCTCGCGCAGGCCGTTGACGGGATCGGCCGTGCCGTCCGGTTTCATCGGAGCGAGGCGCTCATAGAAGTGCCGGTGCCCGTGCAGCACCAGGTCGGCGTGCCCGGCGTAGAGGTCGGTGAAGAGGTTGCGCACCCCCGAGTAGATCGCGCCTCCTGTGCCGCTGCCGCCGGTCGACGAATACAGCGGGTGGTGGTAGTAGGAGAGGATGCATTGATTGGGATGTGCCGCGAGATCGGTCTTGAGCCAGGTGTCCTGCGCCGACCCGGCGGAGGACGAGATGTTGCTGTTCAGCACGATGACGTGCCAGGCGCCCAGCTCGTAGCTGTAGTAGCCCTTGCCGGGGTCGCCGGCGGCGGCGCCGAAGTAAGCGAAGTAGCCGGCGGCGCCCGACGTGTTGTAATCGTGATTGCCCGGCGCCGGTCGCGTCCGCGCCTTGTGGCGCCCCCACGTCGGATCGTAGCAGTTGGCGTACTCGCTGGTGGTGCCGTTGGGCATCACGTTGTCGCCCATCGTGATGACCGTCCCCGGGATCGCGTCGAGCAGCTGGGCCGTCGCCTCGTCGTTGTTGTTGCCGCAGGTCGAGATGTCTCCCGCTCCGGCGACGATCGCGGGTGGGTTCGCCGTCACCAGACCGGTCGGCGTCGTGTAGAGCGGCTGGGCCGGTGGTTCGCTGAGGTTCGTCTGGTCGGTGCAAGAAGGAAGGGCGAGGAGCAGGAGAACGGCGAGCGTCGCGAGGCGCGCCACGCGGGACAACGAGTGCATTGGGCACTCCGACGGAGATACCCTATGCTACCGCGCCTCCGTGTAAGGCGAGGTGAATGCAGCTTGAGAGGTGCGTGAGATGGACGTGAAGAGAACCGAGTCGCGCGCCTAGGGACTGACCACGATGCCATCGCGGTCGGGCAGGTCGGCTGGTGTAGCGTCGCGTCATCTCTGCCGTTGCGTCGCGCAGGCCGGTTTGTGACGGTTATCAGTTGAAGGCTCGGCGGCCGCCACCAGAGCAAAGGGGGGGCAATGGAACCAGACGAGGCGTTGGATCTGCTGGGGGCGGAATTCAGGCGGATGCTCTCTGAGGCCCAGGGAGAACGGGACCACGAGCTTCGACGCCTTGGCCACTACTACGCGATTGTGGCGGGTAAAGCCAAGCGAGGCGACGTGATCGCCGTTGCCGCTATTCAACAGGCCGCCGGATCACTAACCGCCGACTCGACAGATGAAGAGATCATTGAGGCATTGGAGGGTACGGTCCGTGAGGTGCTCGGGGAGAGTTGAATCGGGGCGACAATCGGTCGGCGGGACGAGCGCGCCGCAGCGCGCGAGGCTCGGGCTCAGCCGGTCAGGCGCAGCATTTCCGTCGATACAGCGTCGCCAGCCGCTGATTGTAGGCGTCGCGCACCGACTCGCCGGGCAAGCCCTAATGTGCGATGACGACGTCCACGCCACCCCGTGCCGGAACGAATTCCGGCGTCCGCGATGGCGCGGCTCGTGGTCGCCAACTGGTGCGCCGATCGCGACAACCAGTGCGTTCCTGCTTGAGGAGTTTGCGAAGGGGCCAGACGCTTACGCACAGGCCGACCTACTTCACAGTGATCCAAACCGAGGTCACTCGTCGCGGTCTTTCTCTCCACCTCGGGCCCCCTCATGCCAGTCGGTGCGGTCGCGGCGCTCGGCCTCGCAGCGATCGCCGTGGGAGCCGCGTGCCTCCCAGCGCGCCGGGCGACACGCATTGACCCGATGGCGGTCCTGAACGAAGAGGGTTGATGCCGGTCTTGCCGGGAACCGGCCCACCCACCGAACACTTCTACCTAAGGATCTTCGGAGCAGGCGTGTGGACCTCAACCAAGTAACGGTGCCCTGCGTAGACCTCGACGCCTCAATTGCCTTCTACCAACTGCTCGGCCTCCGCCTCATCGTCCACGATCCGCCGGACTACGCGCGGTTCACGTGCCCAGTCGGTGCGGCGACATTTTCGCTGCACCGAGCGCTCGCTGCGCCGCACGCATGCGGCATCATCGTGTACTTCGAGCTCGATGATCTGGACTCCGCCGTCCGGCGGCTCGTGAGGGCGGGTCTCCGTTTCGAATTGGGCCCTCGAGATCAACCCTGGCTGTGGCGCGAAGCCCACCTGCGCGATCCGGCGGGCAATCGAATCTGCCTTTATCACGCGGGCGTCAACCGCTGCGATCCCCCCTGGCGCCTCCCTGAAAGCCGTTAACGCCACAAGCCGGCTGTAATAGCACTCTCGCCCGGAAAGTTCCCATTCCTCTCGTTGGAACCTCCGACCTGCGAACCGCATTAGAGACCCCCATCAGAAGGGGCGCGAGCGGTACCCCTACTCATTCAACCCAAGAGAGGAAGCACAACATGAGGACGCGCACATCCATACTCAGCGGCACGGCAATCGTGGCGGCCGGCGTATTGTGGTACCTGTTCCGACCTGAGGCGCTGATCGTCAATAAGCGGGCCAACGAGCCGTTCCCCGCCGTCGCACATGCGATGTCGTCGATGCAGGACTCGATAGCGTCTGCAAATCACGGCATGTCGTCGATGCCGGACACGATACAGTCTGCAAATCACGGCACGTCGTCGATGCAGGACTCGATACAGTCTGCAAATCACGGCATGTCGTCGATGGCCCCTGCGATGGCGCACTCCGCGACGGGGGTTGACCATTCCGCGATGGAGCAGTCGGTGATGGGCGTGGAAGATCCCACCACGCTCTCCAGCGGGCGGTTCCACTCGAATGCCCACCAGACGAGCGGCCTGGCGACGGTGTATCGCTTGCCGGACGGCCGACGCGTGCTGCGTCTCACCCAGTTCGCGACGTCCAACGGACCTGACGTCCGCGTGTACCTCGTGGCGGCGGGTGACGTGCAGGGCGAGGCGGCTGCGAAGCAGGCCGGGTTCGTGGACCTGGGAGCATTGAAGGGCAACATCGGCGACCAGAATTACACTATTCCGCTGGACCTCGATCTGTCGAAATTCCGTTCGGTGTCCATCTGGTGCCGGCGCTTCAGTGTCAACTTCGGCGCGGCGCCGCTCGTCGCGGCAATGTGACGAGGCCCCGGGGGATGGGAGGGCTGGGACTGGCCGGACTCGCCGCGCGCAGCGCCGCGGCGACCGGCCGGTGCAGTGAGCGCGCGCGGTGTCGCGTGTCATCGGTTGCGCGGGCTTCCACACGCATGCACCTTACGCGCGGATGCCCGCCGTATTGCAGTGGTCGGACCTTCTTCGGCTGTTCGCGCCGCTCGTGACGCTCGCGACGATCGACGCCTCCCGCACGGAGCAGGCGACTCCAGCGCCGCAGACACTCGACGGTCTGCTCACGCCCCTGCTGGCCGGAGCGTACGGGCTCGCACTGCGGCTGCTGCGGAACAGCGCCGACGCCCAAGACCTGGTCCAAGAGGCGGCGCTGGCCGCCGCCCGCGGGTTCGGGACATTTCAAACGGGCACCAACTTCAAGGCCTGGTTCTTCCGTATCCTGACCAACTGCTACTATTCGCGGCACCGGCGTCAGCGTCGTCAGGGGACGACCGCGGATCTCGACGAAGTTCCGGATCTCTATTTGTACGCCCGGGCCGCGGAGGCGGGTCTGCACGCGAGCCCAGCTGATCCCGCGCAGGCCTTGCTCAATCGTCTCGACAGCGCGCAGATCGCCGGAGCCCTGCAGAGCTTGCCACAGGAGTATCGCGTGGTGTCGACCCTCTACTTGATGGAAGATCTCTCCTACGGGGAGATCTCCGATATTCTCCGCATCCCCGTCGGCACCGTGCGGTCCCGCCTGCACCGCGGCCGCAACATTCTCAAGAAGCTACTGTGGCAGGTCGCGGTGGAGCACGGCCTGGTTCCCGACCGGGACAGGGAGCAGCGTGAGCACGATTGATCGGTATACCTGTGAAGAGGTCATCAGGAGGCTGAGCGACTACCTCGATCGCGAGCTGTCGGCGGCCGAGATGGAGATGGCGCAGGAGCATCTGGACACGTGCGCCGAGTGCGCGAGCGCGCACGCATTCGAAGCGCGTGTCCTGGACGAGTTGAAACGGAAGTTGCGGCGGATCGATGTGCCGCAATCGCTCATCGACAAGGTCGACGCCATTCTCGCTGGCGCCCAGCGCAAGGATCGTTAGGTGTGCGCCAGCCCCACCGCCTCGCGCACCCCCTTCGCCCGATCCAGGTGGCGGCACCGACCCAGCAGCGCATGTCGAAACGTCGCTCCCGCGAGATTCGCTGCTCCGAAGTCGACTTCGTTCAGCGCGGCCCGCATGAAGTCCGCGTCGGCGAGCTCCGCGCCCCGCAGGTCCGTCTTGATCAGCGTCGCGCAGACCAGGCTCGCACCGCGCAGTGTCGCTCCAGCCAGGGTGGCGTAGTTCAGGCTCGCTTCGTCCAGCTGCGCGCCGGTGAAGTCCGCGCGGTCGAACGACCCGTAACTCAGGTCGGCGCGCGGCATGACCGCGTCGCGGAAGTCCGCGCCGGGGGCCTGTCCGGATCGCAGCGTTGCCCGCGTCAGGTCGGCCCGTCGTAGGTTCGCCTGCGCGAGGTTCGTCCACGGCAGCCTGGCATCGACCAGCACGGCCGCATCGAGCCTCGCGCCGGTGAGCGTCGCCCCGCTCAGGTCGGCGCCTGTCAAGTTCGCGCCACTGAGCGTTGCCGCCGCGAGATCGGCCAAGCACAGGTCTGCGCCCCGCAGGTCTGCCCCGCTGAGGTCCGCGCCGCGCAGGTCCACGTGATGCAACTGGGCGCCCCGCAAATGCCGCCCGGAGAGCGAGGCGCCCGGCACGTCGAGAACGAGCGCCCCCGTTTCCTTGTGACGTAACTGCATGCCGCTCCTCCCGCGTTGGGCGTCAGGCAAGGGAACCTATCCACCTCGAGACGCATTTCCAGCCGGCGGAGCGGTTGCACAAGAGCCTCTCTCGCGAGGACCCGATGATCCAGCGCGTGATCCCAGTCCGGGATGAACCCCAATGCCAGGAACTCGGCGCGTTCCTGGCCGATCGCCTCTACGAATTCAATGCGAAGGCGACAGGCTACTACGATGGAAAGCTCCTGGCCGGTTGTGTCCGGAGTGCCAGTGGGGAGGTCATCGCCGGCTTCAACGGACATTCATGGGGAGGCTGCTGTGTGCTTTCTTATGTCTGGGTCCACGAGCGGTACCGGGGGCAGGGGCTCGGCGCACTGCTGCTCCGTGGCGCCGAAGCTGAGGCCGTCGCGAGTGGCTGCGTGCAGGTCGTCTTGGCGACGCACAGCTTCCAAGCCCCAGGGTTCTATGAGCGTATGGGGTATGAAAGAAGGTACGCTATCGATGGGAACCCCAAAGGCCATTCCGACATCATCTTCGTCAAGGTTCTTCCCGAACGCGCAGGCGATTCGCAAGACGATCCTGTAGGTATCTCTACCTCCCGATAGTCGACCCGTGCGGCACCGCGCCCGGGAAGACGTAGGCGTAGAGCAGCACGATCGCCCCGACAATCGCGGCGAGCGCGATCGAATGCCAGAACACGTACCGGAAAATGCCTCCCTCGTTGCCAACCTGGCCGGTGGCCGAGGTCGCCACGCAGATCGACTGCGCGTCCACCATCTTGCCCATCACCCCGCCCGCGCTGTTGGCGGCGCACATCAGGACCGGGTCGAGCTTGAGCTGCTGCGCCGTGATCCGCTGCAGGCTCCCGAACAGCGCGTTCGATGAGGTGTCGCTGCCGGTGAGCGCGACCCCGAGCCAGCCGAGGTAGGTGCCGAAGAAGGGGAACAGCCAGCCGGTCCGCGTGAACGCCAGCCCCAACACG
>DASSIL010000251.1:0-6146 GCA_035691925.1 Gemmatimonadales bacterium | reverse complement strand
GCATCTCGATTCGGGCGCGTTGTATCGCGCACTGACGCTCGCCGCGCTTGATCGGCTCGAGGGCTCCTCCCGAGGAACAGAAGGGTGGCCGGTGCAGCGCATCCTGGCGCTGGCGGACGAGCTGCCGGTTCGCCTGGTGCTTTCGGGATCCTCTTTCCGGCCGGAGGTCGCAGGGGTGGATGTGGACGAGGCGATCCGGTCCGAGCGGGTGACCGCGAACGTTTCGGCCGTCGCGGCGCTGCCGGCGGTGCGCGCCTGGGTGAATGACCGGCAGCGAGAGGCGGTCCTCGCGCATCCTGTCGGCGTCGTGGTGGACGGTCGCGATATCGGAACGGTGGTTTTCCCGGATGCTCCCCTGAAGGTGTTTCTCACCGCCACCCCCGACGAGCGGGCCCGGCGGCGCCTGTCGCAGCGGGGGCAGCCGCTGGAAAAGACCCTGGTGGCGCGCGAAAGCGCCGAGCTGGCGGCCCGCGACCACGCCGACGCGAGCCGCCCCGTGGCACCGCTCAAGTCGGCCGAGGATGCCGTAGTGCTGGACTCGACTCGGCTGTCGCTCGCCGAGCAGGTTGGCCAGGTAGTCGCGCTGGCGCACCAGCGGTTCCCTGGGTAAGCTTTAAGGTTCTCTGGCTACGGGAGGAAGGCCCGCAGCTCGAACCCCAAACCCATGACCCTGAACCGGAACCCGATGCTGGTTGAACCGACCGACCTCGTAGACGCTGCCCCCGAAGGGCCCTCCAAGAAGACGACCCACCCGCCAATCCGCGTGCTCTCAGGTCTCGACGAGCAGTATTCGCCCGACGAGATCGAGACGATGTCTGCGATGTACGAGGGGACCCTCTCGAACATCCAGGAAGGTGAGATCGTGAAGTCGCGGGTGCTGCGGGTGACCGACGCCGCCGTCATTCTCGACGTCGGCTTCAAGTCCGAAGGCGCCGTTGCGATCGACGAGTTCAAGGATCCGAAGAGTCTCAAGGAAGGCGACGAGGTCGAGGTCTACCTCGAGCACCTGGAGGATCAGGAGGGCGCGGTCGTCCTCTCGAAGAAGAAGGCGGACTTCATGCGGGTCTGGGAACGGATCCGCGAGGCCTTCGAGAAGGACGAGCCGGTCACCGGCACGCTGGTGAAGAAGATCAAGGGCGGCGTCGTCGTCGACCTCATGGGAGTCGACGCGTTCCTTCCGGGGAGCCAGATCGCCCTGCGGCGTGTCCCGAACATCGACGAGCTGCTGGGGCAGAGCTACGAGTTCAAGATCATCAAGCTCAACAAGCGGCGCCGGAACATCGTGGTGTCGCGCCGCGTGCTGCTCGAGGCCGAGCGCAAGACGAAGCGCGAAGTCCTCATGAAGGAGCTGCAGGTCAGCCAGGTGCGCACGGGCGTCGTCAAGAACATCACCGACTTCGGCGCGTTCATCGACCTGGGCGGCGTCGACGGGCTGCTGCACATCACCGACATGAGCTACGGCCGCGTGTCGCACCCGAGTGAAATGGTGCGCCTCGGCCAGGAGCTGCAGGTCAAGATTCTCGATATCGACTGGGAGCGCGAGCGCATCTCGCTCGGCCTGAAGCAGCTGCAGGAGCATCCGTGGAAGGACGTCGCCGCCAAGTACCCGGTGGGGACGCGCGTGCAGGGGAAGGTCGTGTCGATCACCAACTACGGGGCCTTCGTCGAGCTCGAGCCGGGGATCGAAGGGCTGGTCCACATTTCGGAAATGAGCTGGACCCGTAACGTGCGGCACCCGTCGAAGATCGTGTCGATCGGCGAAACGATCGAAGCGGTCGTCCTGAAGGTCGACGAGAGCGAGGAGAAGATCTCGCTCGGCATGAAGCAGACCGAGCAGGACCCGTGGATGGCGCTGCCGCAGAAGTACCCGGTCGGCACGCGCCTCAAGGGCAAGGTCCGCAACCTGACGTCGTTCGGCGCCTTCGTCGAAATCGAGCCGGGGATCGACGGCCTGATCCACATCTCCGACATGTCATGGACCAAGCGCGTGCAGCACCCGTCGGAAGTGGTGAAGAAGGGCGACGAGGTGGAAGTGCTGATCCTCAACGTCGACGCCGAAAACAAGCGCATCTCCCTCGGCCTGAAACAGGCGCAGGAAGATCCGTGGCTGCGCATCGGTGAGACCTACCCGGTGGGCACGGAGCTGCGGGGCCGCGTGCTGCGACTGATGGACAAGGGCGTGGTGGTGGAGATCGGCAGCGACATCGAAGGGTTCGTCCCGATGTCGCAGTTGGGAATCCCCGAGCTGCACAACCCCGGCGACGCGGTGAAGGAAGGACAGGCGCTCGACATGAAAGTGCTCGAGGTCGACCCGATCCATCACCGGATCGTGCTGGCGGCGACAGGATTCCCACAGGAAGAAGCCTCACCGACAGCGGAGAGGCAGGAGACGGCAGAGCAGCAGGAGACGGCAGAGCAGCAGGAGACGGCAGAGAAGCAGGAACCACTAAGCTAGACGCACAGACGCTCAGAGGTGAACAGTTCGGAGGGGACGGGTAAACCTGTTCCCTCTTTCTGTTTACCCCTGTGCGTCTGTACGTCCAGTTGTTGCAGGTCCTCATCACTTTCTCCTAGATTCTCTAGCCTATGTCCATGCGCGAGAAACTCGACCTCTTGCAGCAGAAGCGCGCCGCCTCCGAGCAGGGCGGCGGCGCCGACCGCATCGCGACGCAGCACAAGAAGGGGAAGATGACCGCGCGCGAGCGGCTCGATGTGCTGCTCGACCCGGGGTCGTTCGTCGAGCTGGACCGGTTCGTGACGCACCGCTCCACCGACTTCGGTCTCGCCGAGCAGCAGATTCTCGGGGACGGCGTCGTGACGGGGTGGGGACGGGTCGATGGACGCCTGGTCTACGTTTTTTCGCAGGACTTCACCGTGTTCGGCGGCTCGCTCTCCGAAACCCACGCCGAAAAGATCTGCAAGGTGATGGACCTCGCGGTGCGCAACGGCGCACCGATCGTCGGGTTGAACGACTCCGGGGGCGCGCGGATTCAAGAAGGCGTTGCGTCGCTCGGTGGGTATGCCGACATCTTCCTCCGCAACACGCTGGCCTCGGGCGTGATCCCGCAGATCAGCGCCATCCTCGGTCCCTGCGCCGGCGGCGCCGTCTACAGTCCCGCGATCACCGATTTCATCTGCATGGTGCGCGGGTTGTCGTACATGTTCGTCACGGGTCCCAACGTCGTGAAGACGGTGACGCACGAAGCGGTCGACTTCGAGCAGCTGGGTGGCGCCGACGTCCATGGTGCGACCTCGGGTGTCGCGCACTTCGTCTACGATTCCGAGCTCGAGTGCCTCAGCGCGATCCGGACGCTGCTCTCCTACCTCCCGTCCAACAATCTCGACACCCCGCCGTCCCGGGGATCTTCCGATCCGGCCGACCGGCGCGACGAGGCGCTGCTCGACGTCGTTCCCGACAACCCCACGAAGCCGTACGACATGCGCGACGTGATCAAGCGCATCGTCGACGACGGCGAGTTTCTCGAAGTGCAGCGCGATCATGCGGGCAACCTCCTCGTGGGGTTCGCGCGGCTCGCCGGTCGCTCGATCGGCGTGATCGCGAACCAGCCGGCCGTGCTGGCCGGTGTCCTCGACATCACCGCGTCGGCCAAGGGGGCGCGCTTCATCCGGTTCTGCGACGCCTTCAACATCCCGCTGCTCACCTTCGAGGACGTCCCCGGATTCCTGCCGGGGGTGTCCCAGGAGCACGGCGGCATCATCAAGCATGGCGCCAAGCTGCTGTACGCCTACTGCGAGGCGACCGTCCCGAAGCTCACGGTGATTACGCGCAAGGCGTACGGCGGGGCATACGACGTCATGAGCTCGAAGCACATCCGCGGGGACTACAACATCGCCTGGCCGACGGCAGAAATCGCGGTGATGGGGGAGCGCGGTGCGGTGGAGATCCTCTACAAAGGAGAGGCGACCGAGGAGCTCGTCGCCGAGTACCGCGCCAAGTTCGCCCACCCCTACCTGGCCGCGGGGCGAGGGTTTCTGGACGACATCATCGACCCGCGCGAGACCCGTCCGCGCCTGATCGAAGCCCTCGCCACGCTGGAATCGAAGCGGGACAAGAATCCGGCGAAGAAGCATGGGAATATCCCGTTGTAGACGCTATCGGCTATCAGCTATCGGCGATCGGACACGCGATCAGCTGATAGCTGATAGCCGATAGCCGATAGCGGTGTCATTCTCCCGCGTCCTCGTCGCCAACCGCGGCGAGATCGCCCTGCGCATCATCCGGGCGTGCCAGGAAGAGGGACTGGAAGCGGTCGCCGTGTACTCCGACGCCGACCGGCTGTCGCCGCATGTGCGGGCGGCCAACGACGCCGTGCCGATCGGCGCCGCGCCGTCCCCCGATTCCTACCTCAACATCGCGAAGCTGCTCGAGGCGGCGATCAAGACGGGGTGCGGGGCGGTGCACCCTGGCTACGGCTTTCTGTCGGAGCGCGCCGCCTTCGCCTCGGGAGTCGTCGATGCGGGGCTGGTGTTCATCGGCCCGCCCGCCACGGCGATCCAGGCGATGGGGGACAAGACGCAGGCCCGCCGCCGCATGCAGCAGGCGGGCGTTCCCGTCGTCCCCGGTCTCACGCGCAATCTGCACGACGCGGGAGACGCCGAGCGCGAAGCGAAGGTGATCGGGTTCCCGGTCCTGGTGAAAGCCGCGGCCGGCGGGGGCGGGAAGGGGATGCGCGTGGTGCACTCCGCGGAGGAGATGCGCGGGGCGTTCCAGGCCGCGCAGAGCGAGGCACGCAAGGCCTTCGGCGACGGCAATCTCTACCTCGAACGGTTCGTCGAGCGGCCGCGGCACGTCGAGGTGCAGGTGCTCGCCGACGGGCATGGCCGCGTCGTCTCGCTCGGCGAGCGGGAGTGCAGCGTCCAGCGCCGGCACCAGAAGTTGATCGAGGAATCGCCCTCTGTGGTGGTGACGCCGGGGTTGCGCCGCCGCATGGGCGAGGCGGCCACCGCCGCCGCGTCCGCGGTGGGATACGTCAGTGCGGGCACGGTCGAATTCCTGCTCACGCCCGACGGCGAGTTCTACTTCCTCGAGATGAACACCCGCATTCAGGTCGAGCATCCGGTCACGGAGCTGGTGTACGGCGTCGATCTGGTGCGCGAACAGCTGCGGATCGCGGCGGGACAGCCGATGCGGGTCGCGTCCGGGTTGCTGCAGCCGCGCGGGCATTCCATCGAATGCCGCATCACCGCCGAGGACCCGTTCAACGGCTTCCTCCCCGCCACCGGGGTGCTGCAGTACCTGCGCGTCCCCGGCGGGCCCGGGGTGCGCTGGGACGGAGGCATCGAGCCCGGCAACGAGGTGACGCTCTACTACGACCCGTTGCTCGCGAAGCTGATCGTCTGGGGAGAAACCCGCGAGGTCGCGATGCAGCGGATGCGCCGGGCGCTGCGCGAGCTCGTGATCGTGGGCGTGCCGACCTCGCAGGTGTTTCATCTGCGGGTGCTCGACGACCCCGAGTTTCGCCGCGGCGAGGTGGACATCGGCTACGTCGAGCGGGCCACGCCGCGCCTCCTCACCGAGCCGCTGAGCGGCGCATTGGTGGAGCCGATTGCCATCGTCGCGGCGTTGCTGGCGGAGGAGCGACGCACCGGCCCGTCTCTGGTGCGCGTCCCGGCCGATGGCGTCCCCGAGGTGCCCTCCGCGGCCGGAGTGCCCCGTGACACGGCCTGGGTCCGTGCCGCTCGGCAGGAAGGGTTGCGCGATGGATGAAGTGGTAGCCGTCTTGGGGATCGCCACGGGCGGGGACGGCGTCGGGCGACTCTCGGATGGGCGGGCGGTGTTCGTGCCCCGGACCGCGCCGGGAGAGCGGGTGCGGCTGCGTCCCCAGAGCGTGCGGATGCACAAGCGGTATGCCCGCGGCGAGGTCGAGGAGATCGTCGCCCCGGCCGCGACCCGCGTGGCCGCTGCCTGTCCGCACTACGACGCCGACCGCTGCGGCGGCTGCCAGCTCCAGCACCTCACGTACGCCGCGCAGCTCGCTGCCAAGCGGGACATCGTGCTCGATACGCTGCGGCGCATCGGCAAGCTCAACGTGCCGGAGACGACGGTGGTGGGGGCGTCGGAGCAGTGGCGCTACTGCGCGCGGCTGTCGTTGATCCGGGCGGGCGGACGCGTACCCGCATTCGGG
>DASSIL010000250.1:0-4624 GCA_035691925.1 Gemmatimonadales bacterium | reverse complement strand
GCGCCGTGCGAGCGCGTGATCGAGCGCAGCCCCTCGAGAAACCCCGCGACCGGTGCGACGACGCCCATGTTGCCGGCGACCGGCTCGACGATCACCGCCGCGATATCCCGGGGAAAGGTCTCGAACAGCCGCGCGACGGCGGGAAGATCGTTGAATGGTGCGACCAGGGTATCGGCGACGGTCGCCGCCGGCACCCCGGGGGAGTCCGGCAGGCCGAGCGTGGCGACGCCGGAGCCCGCCTGCACGAGCAGCAGATCGGCGTGGCCGTGATAGCAGCCGGCGAACTTGACGATCTTGGCGCGTCCGGTGAACGCCCGCGCGACCCGCAGCGCGCTCATCGTCGCCTCGGTCCCCGAATTCACGAACCGCAACAGCTCCATGCTGGGGACAAATTGCTGAACGAGTCGCGCCAGCTCGAGCTCGAGCGGACTCGGCGCCCCGAAGCTCGTACCGTTTGCCGCGGCCTCGCTGATGGCGGCGACCACGGTCGGGTGGGCGTGACCGAGGATCAACGGACCCCAGGAGAGCATGTAGTCGACGTACCGTCGGCCATCCACGTCCTCGAGGTAGGCGCCCGCCCCCCGGGCGATGAAACGTGGCTCGAGGCCGACGGCCCGAAAGGCGCGGACCGGGGAATCGACGCCGCCTGGCAGGAGCGTCTGGGCCTCCTGGAACAGCGCGGCGGAGCGGGAAGCGGCGGCCGAGGTCACGGTCATGCGGCCGCTCCCAGCTGTTCCAGCGCGCTGCCGGCAGCCGCCCACCCGGAAGCGATGCAGTCGGGGATGCCCACGCCGCGGTAGGATGCGCCGGCGAGCAGCAGCCCCGGAACGCCCCGCAGCAGCCGGTCGAGCCGCTCGAGTCGCTCGAGATGTCCCACGACGTACTGCGGCATCGACCGCGGCCAACGGTACACGCGTGCCAGGGCAGGCGTCGCCGTCACACCGCACAATCGGCGCAGCTCGGTGCGGGCCAACGCGATCAGCTGGTCGTCCGCCTGATCGGTCACTCCCTCGTGGCCGGCGCGGCCCAGGAAGAAGCGCACCAGTGTGCCGGCGAGCGGCACCCGCTCGGGGAACTTGTTCGACGTCCACGTGCCGGCCACGACCGGTCCCCCTGCGGCCCGCGGAGACACGAACCCGTAGCCGTGGAGGCCCTGGCCCACGGCGCCGGGCGCGAACCCGAGCGACACGGTGGCGGTCGTGACGAACGGTATGCCCGCGAGCTCCCGCTCGATCCTCGCGTCGAGCGGGGCGATCACCCGCGCGGCTGCGGGGGCGGGGAGCGCGACGATCACGCGACCACAGGCGATCATCGAGCCATCGGCAGTACGCACCCGATACGCCGCGCCTGACCGCTCGATCGCCGTGACCGGCGCGTCGAGTCGAATCCGGTCGCGCGGCAACCGCCGGGCGAGGGCGTCGACCAGCTCACCCAGTCCTCCAGTCAGCGTCACGAAGCCGCCGGCCGGTCCCGGACGCCTGCGCTGCGCCATCGCCCGCAGCACACTGCCGCTGCTGCGCTCGAGCTGCGCCAGAATCGGAAACGTGGCGGCGAGGGACAGCTGCTCTCCGTCCCCCGCGTAAATTCCCGACAGCAGCGGCTCGATCAGCCAATCGTACGCCTCCCGGCCAAAGCGGCGCCGCGCGAACGCGGCGATGGTCTCGTCGCCGGTTGCGGGCCGCGACGGCAGCAGCGCCTCGAGTCCCGCACGGGCGCGCCCGAGGAGTGAGAGCGTCCGCGTCGTGAGCAGCGGGACGATGCGCGTAGGCACGAGGCCGGTGAGCCCTTCGGGGAGCCGATGGAGTGTGTCGCCGCGGCGCACGAACGTCCCGCGGTGGGCCGGGTCCGTCGTGCACAGGCGTCCCTCGAGCCCGAGCTGCCGCACGAGCCCCACCCCATCCGGTTTGGATGCGAGGAAGCAGTCGGGCCCCCCCTCGATCGTGAACCCGCCGGTCCGCTCGGTGACGATCTTGCCGCCGAGCCGGTGGCTTGCTTCGAGGAGCAGAAACGACGCCCCGGCATCGCCGAGCCGGCGTGCCGCCGCGAGGCCGGTGATTCCCCCGCCGATCACCACCACGCTCGGAGCCGTCGTCTCACTCACAGCCACCCCCGCGCGCGTGCGGTCTCGCGCACCGTCTCCGCCAGCCCGGCGATCATCGCTGGATGATCGTTGACCATGTCGATCCGCTCGAGGCGAAGCCCGAGGCCGCGGGCGTGGTCCCGCAGCTCGATGTCCACGTCGTAGAGGACCTCGACGTGCTCGCAGGTGAACCCGATCGGGACGACGAGCAGGGTGCGGTGCCCCTCCACGGCGAGGGCTTCCACGGTCGCTGCGACGTCGGGCCCGAGCCACGGTTCGTTCGTCCGCCCGGCCGACTGATAGGCGAAGCGATGGACGCGGCCGTGCTCGTCTTCGAGACGCGCGACGATCGCCCGCACCGTCTCGGCGAGCTGCGCAGGGTAGGGATCGTGCGATTCGAGGATGCGCTGGGGGAGGCTGTGCGCCGTGAAGAGGAGCGGAACCGTCGGGCGCTGCGCTTCGGGGAAGCGGCCGAGCGCCTGCCCGATGCGGTCCTCCAACGCCGCGAGAAACCCGGGGAGCAGGTGCCACTCGCGCAGCGGCGCAACGGTGACGGCGCCGCGGGCCGCGTCGACTTGTTTGAAATAGAGTTCGATGCTGAATGCCGAGTAGTGTGGGGCCATCACCACCCCCACCACGCGCTCGATGCCGGCGTCGGCCAATACGGCCAGTGCCTGCGCGATGCGCGGCTGCCAGTGGCGCATCCCGACGACGGCCTTGAAGTCCCCGTTGCCGCCCAGGGCCGCTTCGAGGGCCCGCGCCTGGGCCGTGGTCTTTTCCAGAATGGGCGAGCGCCCGCCGATCGCGGCGTAGCGGCTCTTCACTTCGTCGACCACGTGTGACGGCGTGGGTCGGTGGCCGCGCACGTCGAGCAGATACGGCTCCACTTCGTCGATGGAGTTCGGCCCGCCGTAGGCCATGACGAGCACGCCGATCGAGCCGCTCACGCGGTCAGCTCGTGGACGAGATCCACGACGGCGCGCACGTGGTCCACGGGCGTGTCGGGCAACACGCCGTGCCCCAGGTTGAAGATGTGTCCGGGACCGCCGCCCGCCCGCCGCAGCACGTCACGCACTTTGCCGCGCAGCTCGGACAGCGGAGCAAACAGGGCGACGGGATCGAGATTCCCCTGAACGGCATGTCCCGCTCCGATCCGCCCGCGCGCCTCGTCCAGCGGCACGCGCCAGTCGACCCCGAGGACGTCGCCACCCGCATCGCGCATCAGCTCGAGCAGCGAGCCCGTCTCGACGCCGAAATGAATCAGCGGCACGCCGGTGGCCTTGAGGCGATCGAACAGCTGGCGGGAATACGGCATGACGTAGCGGTGGTAATCATCGGGGCTGAGCGCCCCGACCCAGCTGTCGAACAGCTGCAGCGCTTGCGCGCCGGCCTCCACCTGTGCCACGAGATAGTCGCCCAGCACGGTGACGAGCCGCCGCAGCAACTCGTGCCACGCGGCCGGCGCCTCGTACATCAGGCGTTTGGCGGTCACGAAGTGCCGCGACGATCTGCCCTCGATCGCATAGCAGGCGACGGTGAACGGTGCGCCGGCGAACCCGATGAGCGGCGTGGCGTCATCGAGTTCCCGGCGCACGAGGCGAACCGTCTCGAGCACCGGTGCCAGGGCGTCGCGGACGTCAACGGCCGCGAGGCGGGCGACGTCGGCCGCGCCGCGGACCGGGTTCGCGATGACCGGACCTTCCCCCTTCGCAAACGTGAGGTCGAGGCCCATGGGGATGAGCGGCAGCAGGATGTCGGCGAACAGGATCGCGGCGTCCACGCCGAGGCGGCGGACGGGCTGCAGGGTGACCTCCGCGGCGAGCGGCGGCAGGGCGCAGATCTCGAGCAGCGTGTGGTGCTCGCGCACGGCGCGGTACTCGGGGAGGTAACGCCCGGCCTGGCGCATGAACCAGACGGGGGTATGGGGCACACGCTGGCGGCGGGCCGCGGCCAGGAACGCGCTCGTCTGGGCGGCGGTCAGAGCCACCGCTCGAGGCTCCGGAGCCCGGGCTGATGGATGGCGGTGTGCAGCGGGGTGTCGCGCTCGGTGTAGGGACGCCCCGCCGTGCTGCGCAGATCGGTGACGAGCTGCGAGAACCGCAGCAGGTCCTGCGTCTCGTACACCACCACGAATTCCTGATCCTGCAGCCCGGTCGAGTAGAGCAGGAGCTGCGTGATGTCCTCGTACTGCTTGCCGATTTTGATGTGCTCCATCATCATGTCGCGCCGCGCATCACGATCGTGCTGGTACCACGCCGCCGTTTTCGTGAACGGATACATGACGAGGTAGGGCTGGCGATCGGCCGCAAAGGGGTCGATCTCCTGGCGCGAGCGTGTCCTGGTGTACTGCGACGACTGCGTGAAGCCCCAGAGCGCCGTCGTGAGCGTCGCCTGCGCCCGCAACGGCGCCATCGCCGCGGCGAAGAGGCCGAAGAACCGTGCCGGAATGGCGACATCGTCGCCCGCGATCGCCGACCAGACGATCAGGTCGCTCGCCGATTCCACGGCGAACACCTGGTAGCAGTGCAACGCGTCGACCTGCGT